>CAUUWI010000045.1:0-12028 GCA_963548925.1 uncultured Leptotrichia sp.
AATGCTGCTAAGAACTTGCAGGAGCTCAACAAAGAATTAAAAGAGGATAATGACAAGTATGATGAACAGCAGATGGAACAGATGTATAAGTATTACAAAAACGGAGGTATAGTAAATGAACATTAAAGATTTGAAAACATTTGAAGATAGATATAATTATGATGTAAAAAAATTAGGAATGGTTGAAAAAAAAGGGAAATTTGATTATTTAAGCTGGGCTTATGCTCAAAAATTAGCAAAAATTTTTGATGAAAAATGTACATGGAGAATAATAAAAAATGATAACGGAAGTTTTGTTCATAATGGATTTTTGCTGTTAGAGATGACTTTTTTAGGACAGACAGAGCAGCATTTCTTTCCGATAATAGATCATTATAATAAACCTATACAAAATCCTAATCCTTACCAAATAAACACTTCTCAAATGAGGGGATTTGCCAAACTTTTTGCGATGGTATCAGGGTTTGGGCTATCATTGTATGTCGGAGAGGATCTAGCTTATTTGGACGAGGAAAAAAACAATCAGAAACAACAGCAGGCTAAAGCTAAAAAAGATTTAACAGAAGAAGAAAAAGTGAAAATTGCAACTAATTTAATTTCTAAGATGACTTCAAAATATCAAAAAACAATTGATGATTTCTTTAAAATCCACGAAGTTGATAATATAAACAAATTGAACAATAAAGAAATACTCAGTTTGTATTTAAAAATTAAAGAATTAGAGAAAAAAGGAGCGTAACTATGAATATAGCAATACTAATGGGCAGAATGACAAGAGACCCTGAACTAAGATACACTTCAGGAGGAAAAGCATATGCCAATTTCACACTAGCTGTGCAGAAAACAAAAGATGAGGCTGAATTTATTGACTGCGTGGCTTGGGAAAAGACGGCAGAAACAATTGCAGAATATTTTAGAAAAGGTAACAGAATACTTATAAATGGGAAAATAGCTACAAGCACATACGAAAGCAATGGAGAAAAAAGAAAGTCTGTAAAAGTGCAGGCATTCAACTTTGAATTTATTGACAGCAAAAATAGTGGAAACAATCAAAACAGCAACAGGAATAATTATGATTCTGATGAGGACGAAGGATTTCCTTTTTGATTAATCAATAACTGCAGAAAGACATAAAAAAACAAAGATAGGAGAAAATATGAGTAATAATAATGTAAATAACTTGATATATGATTTGCACAATATAGCAGCTTTGGATAAATACATACACAGTGATGAAAGCGAGCTGGACGAACAAGATATAAAAGACGCTGAAGAAGATATCAGATTTCTTTTAGAAGAAAAATCTGAAGTTCTGGAACTAAAAATAAGAGAACTGGAATCTGATGAAAAAAAATGTAAAGAAATAGCTGATTTTTATAATATGAAAGCAAAAAAAAGAGAAGATAAAAGAAAAAAACTGAAAGAAAAAATATTTGAAACTATGAAGGCTCTAAAAGCCAAAAAAATTGAAACGCCAACTGGAGCCTTTACAATTAAAAATAATCCAGCTTCATTGATTATTGACGACAAAAACTTAATTCCTGCTAGATTTATAAAAACCGAACAGATTGATAAAATAGAAAAGGGAGAAATCAAAAAAGCAATTAAGAACGGAGAAGAAATTGCTGGAGTGCATTTGGAAACTTCGCAAAGTTTGCTTATAAGATAAAAGAGAGGATTAATTGAGGGTACTTTTTGTAACAAAAAATTAGGAGGATTAAAATGGAAAGAGAAATAAAATTTAGGGCATATCATAAAGAAAGAAAAGAAATTTTTGAGATTGCAAGCATAGATTTCGAAGAAAAGAAAGCAGCTTTGTCAAATGGAATAATAAAACTTTTAAACGTGGATTTTAAACAATTTGAACTATTGCAATACACAGGAGTTAAAGATAAGAACAACAAAGAAATTTATGAAGGGGATATTTTGTTTTCTGTGAATGAAAACGGTGTATTTTTACAGAAAATAGGTTTCAGCGGCGATGAAAGGGAATACACGGAGTTTTTGAACGGTTTTAAAATAGTAAATGGATATGCTTTGGAATATGATGTTGTATTTTCTGAACTTAAAGAGTTTACCAAAAATATCGTTTTAAAAAACAATATTCCGTATGAAAACGACGGAATAGATGATTTTTTATATGATGGTTGGTGGGTAATTGGAAATATTTATGAAAACAAAAACTTGTTGGAGGAAAACAATTGATTAAATATGCTGAAATACATAAAATCAAAATTGAAAATGAAATAAGATATGTAGCAAAAATGTATGTCACTTATAGAGACGAAATGATAGATAGTTTTAGTAGCAATTATTTAGAAAAAGTTGTTGAATATCTAATAAGTGAAGAATACGTTATAACGAATTACTTTGATATGACAGAAATGGAGGGATAGCAAAAAATGAAATTACTGTTAAGTGTAGAAGAGGCTTGTTCATTTCTTCAAATGAATGAGAGAACTCTAAAAAGCGGTCTGATTAGCGGAACTTTGGATATAGGAAGTGCAATAGTTACAAAAGTTATAAATAATAAACCTAGATATAAGTATCACATTCCTATAAAAAGGGCTGAAAACTATATGGGAATAAGCTATGAAGATTTTTTAAAAATGAGGTAGCAGTATGAAAATGAGAAATCCAAATGGGTACGGTTCAGTAATTAGATTAAGAGGAAAAAGAAGAAAACCGTTTGCTGTTAGAATTACAACTCACTGGGATAGCAATGGCAAGCAACAATACAAGTACATCGGTTACTATAAAACACAAAAAGAAGCTAACCAGCAATTATTTTATTATAATGAACATCCATATAATATAGATGTTCAAAGCATTACATTTGCAGAAGTATATGAAAAATGGAAGATTGAAAAATTTGAAAAAGTAGGGCGTTCGTCCCAATTAGGATATATTGCCGCTTTTAAGAACTCTAAAATTTTACACCAATCACGATTTGTAAATTTAAAATCTTCAGATTTGCAGGAAGTTTTTACTAAGACTAAAATCAAATACGATTCGAGAAAAAAAATCAAGACACTTTTTAACCAGCTGTATGCCTATGCTATGAAAAATGATATTGTAACGAAGGATTATAGCAAATATATAGACATTGGTAAAAATACAGAAGAAAGTACAAGAAAGCCTTTTACAAACGAAGAAATTAAAAGGCTATGGGATTTGGTGAACGAAAATGAATGGATTGATACAATTTTGATTATGATTTATACAGGATTCAGAATTGGAGAATTATTGGAAATCAAGAACAGTGATATTGATTTGGAAAATAGAATTGTTAAAGGCGGACTAAAAACAGAAGCTGGCAAAGATAGATTAGTTCCTATCCATTCTAAAATACTAAAACTTGTTGAAAATAGAATGAATACCAAGAACGAATATTTTATTGTGAATTTTAAAGGCAAGCAAATGAAATATGATAATTATTATAGAGAAAAATTTAAGCCTATTATGGAAGAGCTTGGAATGAATCATAAGCCACACGATACTAGACATACATTTGCAACATTACTTAGTAATGCAGACGCAAATAAAACATCAGTAAAAAAATTAATAGGACACAACAGTTATACAACAACAGAAAAATTTTATACTCATAAGGACATTGAAGAGCTGAGAAAAGCGGTGGAAAAGATATAGTATTTTGTATATTGCTTGTATATTGTGTGTATATTGTAGGCATACACTTCTATACTTTTCCGTACTTTTTCTAAAATAAAAAACCCTGAAAACCAGTGTTTCCAAGGGCATATAAAATAATAAAATTATCTTTTTGAGAATTGTGGGCTTCTTCTTGCTTTCTTTTTCCCATATTTTTTTCTTTCAACCATTCTTGAATCTCTTGTTAAGAATCCTGCTTCTTTTAAAGCTCCTCTTAATTCAGCGTCAGCTACTAATAAAGCTCTTGAAACACCATGTCTGATTGCTCCTGCTTGTCCTGTGTTTCCTCCACCGATTACATTAACTTTTACTCCGTATTTGTTTAAAGTTTCTGTCAATTCTAATGGTTGTTCTACTATTTTAGCCAAGATTTCTCTTCCACCAAAATATTCTCTCATATCTTTTCCATTTATTGTTACTCCAGTTTCACCTGGTACTAATCTTACTCTTGCTACTGAAGTTTTTCTTCTTCCAGTTCCTAAATATTGAATTTTTTCTGCCACGAAAATTTACCTCCTATAACTCTATTCTTTCTGGTTTTTGTGCTGTATGCGTATGTTCTGTTCCTGTGAATAATCTCAATCTGTTAATCATTTGGCTTCCTAATTTGTTTTTAGGCAACATTCTTTCTACAGCTTTTCTGATTACTTCAGTAGGTTGTTTTTGTAACATTTCTTCTAAATTTCTTACTTTCAATCCACCTGGATATCCACTATGTCTGTAATATTTTTTGTCTAATAATTTATTCCCTGTTACAGCAATTTTATCAGCGTTCAATACGATAACAAAATCTCCTCCATCAACGTGCGGTGTGTAGCTTGGCTTATGTTTACCCATTAATCTAACTGCGATTTCAGTAGCTAGTTTTCCAAGTACTTTTCCTTCTGCGTCTATCTCATACCAGTTTCTTACAACTTCTTCTTTTTTTTGCATTACAGTGTATTTACTCACTTTGTTTCCTCCTGTTTTTATTCTCTATTTTATAGAATAACGGTCCTTTGTGGGAAAGGCTCATATTAGTTAATTATATATCATTTCCTTTTACTTGTCAAGTGAATTTCCTTGATATTTTCATTGCCTCCTAAAATTTTCCTATTTTTATAAATATTTTTGGCAATTTCTATATCTTTGGTTTTTTCAAAATTTTATGAAAATATTTATTCAATTTTTCCCAATTATGTTTTTCATCGGTTATTTTATTGATATTTTCTTCCACTATTTCAAAGTTCTTTTCAATATATTCATTAAGAATTTCTATTTTTTCTGAATAATCCATTTCCAGCATTTGAATCTTTTTTTCCAATAGTTTTTCTATTTCCATTTTTACTTTTTCATCATTTTTCAGCTCTTCATTTAAAAGTTTTGAAAATTCCATTGGTGGATAAGTTTTCTTATCAAGTATCCATTTTGCAGCAAGTAAAGGACGCAAGACGTAAAAATACTTTTTCATTCTTATTTTCTCTTCTTTTAAATATTTACGATAGGTTGTTTTTGCCATATTCAAGTAATGATATAAACTTTTTTTAGAAGAAAAATATTGCGGTAATAGTTTTTTTAATTTTTCAAACTCTTCTGTTTTTTTATATACAATTGGGGAACTAAACCATTCAAACAAGGTGGGATTTGTTTTATACAGTAATTTTAATGCCTTTTTTATATCCCAGCCGTTAATATCCAGTGTTCCATCAAGCTGCCATTCTATCACATCCCGAATTTCATTAAGTTTCAAATATTCCTTAGTTTCCCTTACATAAATAAATCTTACATCATAATCGCTATCTGGCGAAGCAAATCCCCAAGCACGACTTCCAGATTCCACAGCAAGAATAATTTTTACATTTTCCTTTTCTTCAATTTCTTTTAGTTTCTGCTCAATAATTTTATTCATTCAAGCTCTCCTCCAAATATTAAGATTAGTTGTCAAATATATTTAAATTATACCACAAAAAATAAAATTCTAAATAAAAACAGATGGTAACATTTTTTAAAATATATTTGAAATGTAATTTAGATTGATTATTCAAATTTTCGAGGTATCCTTATTATAGAAAGGTGAATAATATGTTAAATTATAGAGAAACTGAAATATTAAAAGAAATTTTTCCGCTTGAAAAAATTTATACATTAAATAAAAATGGAACCAATTTACCAAGCCATCTCGATAGACTTAAAATAAAAGGAGTCAATGTTACCACAGACTCTTTAGGACAGAGAATTTCCATTGCCACAGGAATCGCTAAATTTCTACAAATGGATAAAAAAAGTAATCGAGTATTTTGTATTATGGGCGATGGAGAAATAAATGAAGAACAATGTTGGGAAGCATTTCAGTTTATTGCTCATCAGAACTTAAATAATTTAACTATATTTCTAGATCATAATAAAAAATAGTTGGATGGAATTTTAGATAAAATAATAAAACTATTCTCTTTTGAAGAAAAACGAAAGCATTTGGATTTGATGTTATTACTGTAAAAGGAAATAATATTGTGAAATATTGAAAGTGTCTCGTAAAGATAATGAAAAACTATTATTTGTATAGTAATTTCACTTTAAAATCGAAGTAAAGTTTCCACTAAAATCTATTCAAGAACTTCAAGAATTGCACCATATATTATTTATACTAAACCCCATTTAAATAACGAACTTATTATAAACTTTTTTAGTAATGGATAAAAGCCTAATATTTTAATATAATTTTCGCTTTTTAAACGGGGAATAGTATTAGAGGTCTATACAAAAATTTTTGCACACCCAAAAATAAAACACCCTGATTTAGAGTGTTTTGTGATTTACTGATATTTTACTGATTTTACAATTTTGTAAATTGTTTTAAATATTTATTTTTAAAGACTTTAAAGTAATTTTACTTTTTAATCCAAGGCATAAGTTTTCTTAATTCAGCCCCAACTTTTTCTACTGGATGATTTGCAAATTCTGCTCTTTTTTCTTTTAAGAATGGTTGTCCCGCTTTTGAGTCAGCCAGGAAGTCATTTGCGAATTTTCCTGATTGGATGTCAGCTAATATTTGTTTCATAGCTTCTTTTGTTTCTTTTGTAATGATTTTTGGCCCTGTGATATAATCTCCATATTCAGCAGTGTTTGAAATTGAATTTCTCATTGTTGCCAGTCCACCCTCGTAAATCAAGTCTACGATAAGTTTCATTTCGTGCAGGCATTCAAAGTAAGCATTTACAGGATCGTATCCAGCTTCTGTCAACACTTCAAATCCTACTTTCATAAGTTCTACTACTCCACCGCATAGTACAGCCTGTTCACCAAATAAATCTGTTTCTGTTTCTTGCTTGAATGTAGTTTCAAGAATTCCCGATCTTCCTCCACCAATAGCTGATGCCCATGCTTTAGCAATTTCCATTGTATCTCCCTTAGCATCTTGGTACACGGCTACTAGACAAGGTACTCCGCTTCCTTCTTGGAATGTTCTTCTTACCAAGTGTCCAGGCCCTTTTGGTGCAACCATGAATACGCTTATATCTTTTCTTGGAACAATTTTTTTGAAATGAATATTAAATCCGTGTCCAAATGCGATGTAAGCACCTTCTTTCAAGTTTGGTGCAATATCAGTTGCATATACATCAGCTTGAATTTCATCTGGAATCAAAATCATAACTATATCCGCACCTTTTACAGCATCTGCAGTTTCTTTTACTGTAAATCCTGCTTCAGTAGCTTCGTCCCAAGATTTTGAACCTTTTCTAAGTCCAACAGTTACATCAAATCCACCTTCTCTCAAGTTTAAAGAATGTGCATGCCCTTGCGAACCATACCCTAACACAGTAATTTTTTTACCTTCCAATTTACTCAAATCACAATCAGCATCATAATAAACTGTTGTTCCTAAAATATTTCCTGCCATTTTTTATCCTCCTAAATTTTATATGTATATATTATACACTTTTTAAAAATATTTGCAAATATTTCTTTTTAATGTAACGATATATTTTATATATTTTTGAATTTTATTTGCCTTTTTGTATAGAAATCTTACCTAAATAACCTTGTATAAGCATAGATAATAAGGTATAATAAATAATATTAAAATTTTAAAAAAATTTTAAGCAAAGGAGATGATTTCCATGATAAAATCAATAAATAATATAACTTTAAGACATGTAAACGGAATTTATATTCAAAAAAATGAGCTTGAAAAAATTGAAACTAGCAGCAACTTCTTTGATAAAAATAAAAATACATTGTCCGTCAGCGAATTTGCAACTATCGTAAAAAAATTTCAGGGATTTGGATATACCTTTGAAAAAGACTTGGCTTACATAATTTCTAGACTGGATAGAGAATATGCAATTTTATTATGTGAAGAAGTATTGGAAAATATAAAAGAGTTTAAATCTGACAAAAATTATACCGTTTTTTATAAAAATTTTCCAAATGAAGTGATAAATATGGAAACAGCCGATATTTATTTAAATCAGATTTTGCACTACTGGTTTGGATATTTACCACATGGGAAAAATGAAAATACTGAAAAAGAAGATTTAGGATCAGAACCAGCTGAATTAGCTGAACTTTATCATTTAAAGTTTGCAGGAGATCAAGAAATTGAAACACTTTTTATGAACTTACTTTCGAGCAATGTTACACTTTCCCAACAATATTTAAATGATGTCTGCTTTTTATCTAACGGATTTTCTGATGAAGAACTTGAAAAATATTGTAATAATATCCAAATGAAAGAAACTTTGACAACTCTTGCCAGCTATACTTTAAAACATAGAAATTTTTTGGCTGGAAATTTTAACACTGCAACTGATATTTTACGGTTAATTACAAAAATTTCTAATGATGAATTTAATAGAAAAAATAATTCCTGGTATTCTGATTCAATTATTGTAAAGAATCGCATTATTCGCAACGATTTGAATGCTAAGCATATTTATTTTAAGTATTTCAACAGAACAGAATTAAACGCTATCATAAAAAAATTGGATAGTATTTCAAATATTTTACCAGATATTAAAAGATACAGAAAAGTTTGGCATAAGTTTTTTATATTTTATGCGAAAAAAATTAATTTGAAAAAATATAAAAATGTTAGAAAAGCAGTTGATATGCTATTTGGAGAGTTTTCTTTTGAAACAGAAAAAGGGTATTTTAATAAAATGAGCGTTAACATTCAAAATCTGAACAATGATGAATTGAAAATTTTTATTACCAAATTTTCAAAATACTCTGGAGATTATGTCAGAAATGTTTTATCCCTTTTAAATAATGCCAACGAAACTCAATATGAAATTATTACAAACGGATTAAAAAATTGTATGAAAGATGTAAATAATCGTATTCTTTTTCAACTTTATGATAGAATTTTGAATTTATTGGAAAAAGAAAATTTGAAAAATACTGTTAAAAAACAGGAAATAAATGAAGAAAAAAGTAAAAACTTTTTTAAAATTAGAAATATTTTTAGAAATACCATTAATAAGGATGAAAATTTAGAAAACAAAGAAATTGAAAATGATCAAATTGAGCAAGAAAATGAAATTATTCCAAGAGTTATAAATAGTAAAGGGACTTGGAGAAAATTAAATGAAACTATATTTTTGAATAAAAATTTACTAAAATTTTTACTTGAAACTGTAAAAAATGGAATTTTGGAAAATTTAAAATTAAAAAATCCGATAGAAAAAGTTTTTATTGATGAAAGCTATAAAAATATTACAGTTACAACAAGTGAGAAAGACAGTAATATTTCCCTTAAACCAATGACAAGAGGATCGAGATTTTCATTTAATAATGATGCAGAAGTTTTAAGATTTTTTGTTGGCTGGAAAAATATTAAAGAAAAGAGAAATGATATACGAGTTGATATTGATTTATCGGTTATTTGTTTTGATGAAAATTTCAAATTTTTGAAAACAGTCGCTTATTATAATCAAGTTGAACCTAATTTTGTATTTAGCGGCGATATTACAAATGCATCAAATGGAGCTTTGGAATTTATTGATGTTTATAATTTGGAAAAATTGAAAAATTCTGATATTCGTTATGTTCTTATGGAAATCCGTATATAATGGATTTTCTTTTGAAGAAATTGGAAGTGTGTACGCTGGAGTGCTTGAACTGACAAAAAAAGAGGCTACGAGTGAGAAAAATCTTTATTCATCAGCAGTTACACAAGGTTTTCAAATTTTGTCAAATACAAGAACAACTAATACAATTTTGATTGATTTTGAAAAAAATGAATATGTCTGGATTGATATGAATATGTCTGTTTCTGAAAATTTTTCTTCTAATAATTATTTGAATCAAACGGATATTGCCCATTTGGAAGATGTAATTAAATATTTTGTGAATAAAAAATATGTAACAATGTATGAACTTTTACAATTAAATGCAATAGTTAGAGGAACACAGGTTTTTGAAAAAGAAAATGCAGATATTATTTTCAATAAAGTTGATAATGATAACCCTTTGCCTTTGAATGATATTTTAGCAAATTATTTTTAACTTTTATTTGAAATTTATTAAAATTTATGTTACTATCATTGTAAGAATTATTGTCAAAAGGTTGTTCCTACTTCTATTATGGTAATGGGAATTTTCCCTTGTGGGTTCGAATCCCACTATAAACGATTAAGAACATCACATACAATAATAATCCGTCAAAAAGTTATTCCTACTTCTATCTATTTGGAAGGGTTCTGCCGATAGCCCATAAAATTATCGGCTGCCATTTGAATAACACATATGGAAAAAAAATTGCTGTCAATAAATTGTTCCTACTTCTAACGAAGATTTGTAACCTTTATCAAAGAACAATACATACAGCAATTTTTTATTTAATACTTTTACTGAGCGTTTACATACGCATCCTTCACTTTACACGCCTTTACATCTCCCGAATTTAGAACAGCCCTAAACTCCCATTTTTTATTTTTGTCAATGGCATCAGTGCTGTCCACAGCATCTCCGACTTTTGTTCCCTTTTTATCAAAGCAAGGGATTTCAATAGTAACATTTTCCTTTCTGCTTCCACTATTTGTTAAAACTCCTGTTACAATTGTCGTATTTCCATCGTTTTCAACTTTCGCCTTAGAAAATTTATACTTAACGCCTTTTGCATTAATTTCTCCATCATTTCCGCCGATTATTCCGCCAATAATATTCCCAGTTGTCTTAATTACAGCACCAGTAACAGTTCCAGCTGCTTTAATCGTCCCTCCAGCGATACTTCCTGCCGCTCCAACAACGCCACAAGAGGAAAGAACTAAAGCCGTTCCCATTATCATTACTATTTTTTTCATAATTTGTAAAATCCTTTCAATATTTTTTATACTTACAATACCATAAAATTATATTTGTCCTATTTATTTTTATCTAAAAAAATTAAATAAATATTCAATTTTAGTAGCATAATTCAACTATCTGTATTTAATCGTAAAATATTTTATTGTAATGCTCGCATATTTTAAGTATTCTATCATTAAAATTATATATTTTCATTTTTTTATAAATATTTTTTGCTTTAATACTTACAAATATTTACTAGCTTCTTTAATACTTAATTTTGCCATATTTTCTTTATTTTCTTCAATAAAATTTTTTACCCACTCAGGATTAGTCTTGCTATAATCTCTCAATGCCCAACCTATCGCCTTATTGATAAAAAATTCAGTCTGTCCCAAATTGTTTTTCAAAATTTTTTCCAACAATTCAATATCTGTTTTTTCTTTTCTCAGAAGCTGATGATCAATCGCAATTCTTCTAATCCAAATATTTTTATCAATACTCCATTCCAGCAATATTTTATTCACATTTGAATCCTTTAATGCCAAAGCTCCTATTGTCATATCTAAATTATCTATCGTATCCCACCACGATTTTTCCAAGATTAGCCGTTTAAACTTCGGAATATCATCTATCGTCAATTTGTCCTTCATATTTTTCAAATAATCAGCTGCAACATACTGAAATTCCCTGTACTCATTTTCCCAGCATTTATTTACAAATTCCCAGTCGATTTTTTCTTCATTCTTGTATTCCTTAAAAAAATTTTTAAATATTTTCCGTCTTTCAGGCGTCTTGATTCCAATATATTCAAATTTATTAAGCATATATTTTGACATTTTTTGAGCCTGTTCTTCATTTTTATGCCGAATCATTTCTTCATAAAGTTTATTAAAATCCATAAGTTTCCTCTTTTTTCATTTTATTAAAAACATTAATTTCTATTAATTACAAATTTCTAATTTCTTGAACTATTTTAATCTTGGTTAATTTTTTTATTTTTTTAATTTTTCTTTTATTTTAAACTTTAATTTATTATGTTTCAAATACAGCACTTTTATAAATTTACAATCCCTTTTCATGTATCAAT
>CAUUWI010000046.1:0-11970 GCA_963548925.1 uncultured Leptotrichia sp.
TAATATAAAAACTCAACTAAATACAGTGTTTTTATCTAAAATATTAAAATTTTATTTCAAAAATACTGGAGAAAAATGGTAGAAATTAAAACTATAAAAACATTGTGATTATTAGAGATTTTAGACTTTTACAAATGACTAAAATATCTTTTATCAAAGGAGGAATCACTATGAAAAAGTTATTAGCAGTAATTTTATTAACTTTACTATCAGTATTTTCATGCACAACGGCGGCTGATGGAACAAGAAAAGTTAGTAAAACAGGAATTGGTGCAGGAATAGGCGCTGCTGCTGGAGCTGCGATAGGACAGGTTATTGGAAAAGATACAAAAGGTACAATAATCGGTACAGCTGGAGGAGCAGCAGTTGGAGCGGCTATTGGAAATATTTTTGACAGACAAGAAAAAGAACTAAGAGAAAAATTAAAAGGAACAGGAGTGAATGTAGAAAGAACCGGTGAAGGTGAAATTAAATTGACAGCACCTGAAAACATTACTTTTGACGTAAATAGTTACGTAATTAAATCTCAGTTTAGAGGAACATTAAGCTCAGTGGCAACTGTATTAAAAAGTTATCCTAAGTCAAGAATCGTAATATCAGGACATACAGATATAACAGGAAATGATGCAATTAACAATCCATTATCTGTAAATCGTGCTAATGCAGTAAAATCTTATCTTGAATCAGAAGGTATTTCAAGTTCAAGAATTGCTTCTCGTGGTTATGGAAGCAAACAGCCAATTGCAAGCAATGCAACAGCAGCTGGAAGAGCTCAAAATAGAAGAGTGGAAATTGCTATAATTGCAGAAAAGTAATAGTTTTTTTAGGAGTTTTTTCAAAATAAATTTGGATTAACTCCTTTTATTTTTTATTTAAAATTATTGAAAGGAATTGTTTTATGAAAAAAAATATTTTATTAAAATTTATATTGTTAATTGGAAGTTTATGTGGATTTATTTTAAATGCAGGAAATAAGGAAAGTTTTAACAATTTTGAAAAATTTTCCTTTAGAATGTCAAATAATCCAACGTATATTAGTTATGGCATAATTTCTGGAAATGGAGATAAATATCCAGTACAGCTAAATGTTGGAAATTATCTGGCTTTTATGCCTTCACGATATGCTGCAGTAAATGTATACGAGTTTTTGTCTGATACTTTACAAAAGGATTTTAAAATTATAAAAGTGAATAAAAAAGGGAAAATAAAAGATGAATCTAAAATTATAAAATATTCGTCAAATGATTTTTTTTCAAATTATAAAGAAAATGTAAATGAAAATAAGGCTGAGATGAAAGTACTGGGAATGGTATTTGCAGGTGTGAAAGTTATGGAATCTGGAGAATATAAAATAACCGCTTATGGAAATAAAGGGATTTCAGGTGGAATCGACAGTGATGGACTTAATTGGCTAAATTTACTTTTTATTCCAACAAATTCAGCATTTTATATAAAAATGACTGATGATAAAAAAATAGTTTGGAGTCCAAATAGAGATTATAACAGTATTAAGTATACTTTTTCAGTATCAGATGGTAAAATATCAGCTGTAGATAAAAAAGGAAAACATTATTTGACAATTTATCAGAAGGATAATTCTTTATTTGTTGAAATGGCAAAATATAATCTTGAATTTAGAATAAATCAGTCTGAAAATCAGCTGGAATATTGGATAAATCATAAATTAAAATATGTGGAAAAATATCAAATTATTTAAAAATTGATTTTATATCAAATTTCTTTTATGATAATTGCATAATATATTGCGACAAATTCAAAATAAGATATAATAACTTTAAGAGGAGAAAAAATGGGAAAATTAATAATCATAGAAGGCACAGATGGAAGCGGGAAACATACACAGACGGAATTGCTATACAAAAAATTGAAAGAAATAAAAGGAGAAGAAAAAGTAAAAAAAATATCTTTTCCAAATTATGAAAGTAAAGCTTCTGAACCAGTAAAAATGTATCTTGCGGGTGAATTTGGAAAAACAGCTGGAAGTGTAAATGCCTATGCTGCTTCGGTACTTTATTCAGTTGACAGGTTTGCTTCATTTAAAACAGAATGGGAAGAATTTTATAATAATGATGGGATTGTGATTAGTGATAGATATACAATTTCAAATATGATTCATCAGGTTCCGAAAATTTTGGATGAAAATGAAAAAGAAAAATATTTGGAATGGCTGGTGGATTTGGAATGGGAGAAAATTGGGATACCAAAGCCAAATATTGTATTTTTTCTGGATATTCCTTTTGAGTTTAGCCAGAAGCTTATGAAAAATCGAGAGAATAAAATAACTGGAGAAAAAGAGAAGGATATTCACGAAAAAGATAAAAATTATTTGAAAAATGCGTATGATGTAGCTAAGGAATTATCGATAAAATATGAATGGAATGTGATTTCATGTATTAATGGGGATAAATTAAGAACGATAGAAGATATAAATGATGAATTGCTAAAAATAACGTTAGAAAATATATAGCTCAAATAATGTACAACAATGTTAAACTAAATTTTCTTGAATTTTTAGTTTTTACGGTACTTTTCCCTTTGATTCTTAAGTGAATTATTATAATTTTTTATATTTTAAACTATTTTTAAGTAAAAAAAACACATAATAATAATAGATTTTTATGAAAAATTGTGGTAAAATAAAAAAGATATTTCCTTGTTAGTTACATTGAAAGATCTGCAGCTCTGACTGTGATGCTTCTAAAAATGTAAAAAGACAGGAAAATAAATAGAAATTAGGACAATGAAAATAATTATCCTTTTCAAAAAAAAGTAGAAGAGGAGGTAAGAAACGTGAGATGAAATACATAAAGAAATCTTTAATCGTGTTTATTTTTCTTCTAATGTCTTTATTTGTGTTAAAGTTTTATATTTCAACTAAAAGCTTTAAAAGTATTCTGACCTCGATTTTGAAAAGTAGTGGACTAAACGTAGAATTTAGAGGAGTTTGGTTAATTGGATTCAGTAAAATTCAGGTTAATAATCTGAAAGTTAAGGATATGAAAGGAAATGTAGTCATTTACGGCAAAAAAACTACTGCCAGAATAAGCCTGCTCATGCCAACACGGCTTAGCCGGATTGATGTCTATGATGGTGTCGTAAATCTGGAACGTAGAAAAAACAATGACTTCAATATTTTCTACGTAATAAAAAAAGATCCGAAAAAACGAGAAACATTTGACCCGACAAGCAGAATAGGTAAACTTCATATTCATAATGCAGTTTTAAACTATACGGACATAAGCTTTGCTAAAAAAATACAGAAAAAGCTGGTAAAAGTGAAAGGACGTTTGGAAACTGCAAAATCCCGTGGATTTACTCTTGTGGCAAAAGGTTCTGGAAATAAAAATCAAGATGGAACAACAGAACAGATAAAAATTGAACTAAAACAGCTTGTAAAATCAAAACAGTCAATTTATTCAATGTTTGACACAATGAAAAACAGCGATAAAAGACGAAAGGAATTCCGTCTGAATTTTATTTTTTCAAATATTGCGATAAGGGAGGACTTAGGACAATATGTGCCGCTTGATATGATTAAAGTAAAAGGCGGAATATTGAATGGAGTGCTAAAATTAAATCAAAATAAAGTTAAAAACACAATGAATGTCCTAGGAAACTTAAAAGTTAAAAATGGACGTGTCAGTTACGTTGATTTTGATGGCGATATTGAGAATGCCAATGCAACAGTTAATCTGCAAAAAGACAAAATTACAGTTAATGCCGATACAAAATTAAGCGGACAGCCATTAACTATGATACTGAATTTTCTTCCAGAAAGCAAGAAAATGAACCTGAAATTAACGGCTGATAACATTCCTTTTGAAGAAATTGCCCGTTATAAAATAATTAAGGATTCAAAATTTACTGCTGAAGGCGGAGTTACAGGAAATCTTGAAGTAAATGTTGATATAAAGAGTAAGAAAGCTACACTTGATGGAAAATTCTCTTCTGACAACATAAGAATTTCAAACTACAATTTCCAAAATGTAAAAACTTCGATGAAGATTGCTGACAACAAACTGACCTTGAATAATACATCATTTGTATTTAATGAGGAACTTTCGGGATTTAGAATTAATGAAGATGTTAAAGTTAGAAAATTTGTATACGACTTGAAAAATAAAAACGGAAATGGAGATTATGTCCTGAAAAATCTTGGTTCGGATTTTGATATAAAAACAATTACTGGAAGTGCAAAAATCTCATCCAAAAATATCATAACAGGAACTTTCAGATCTAGACTTCTAAATGGAAGATATACTGTAAATCCTAAAAAACAGACGCTTGTAGCAAATGCAAGAAGCAAAGGATATATGAAAGTTAATTATGGTGGAAAAAGCTATGTTGTAAGTCCCAATATTGAAAATCTGGTTGTGAAATTTAATGAAACCAACGTTTTGCGTTCAGGACGACTAAATCTAAAATTAAAAGATCTGTCAGTTCCATTCATTAAAACCATAAGAACAAGAATCAGGATTCGTAACGGAAACTTCAAGATAAGCGGGACAGCTGGAACTATCGCTGGAAATTCTGTAAATATCGAGGGAACGACAACTTCAGACATGAAGCATTCCTACGTATTAAATATCCCCAAAACTGTTGACATTGCAAAAGAACTGCAAGTAAACGGTTACAATTTCAAAGGACTGAATAAAGCAAAGTTGCCGACAACGGGTACAGTTAGAATTAATGGAAGCGGCAATCATTTTTCTGGAGCATACGAATTGTTCAGTCCCTACGGGGAATATATCGGGGAATATGAAAAATTGCGTATAAACGGTAAAATTAACGATTTAAAAAATCTTGATGTGACGGTTAATACAAATATGAATGAACTATGGTTTGGTTATCAACGTCTCAAAAATGTCAAAGGAAATTTGAGAATAAGAAATAACATTATCGATATCTCAAGCATACAAAATGAAAATCTGACAGCCAGTGGTAAATTCAATATAAAAACTGGAAAAATGAATATAAATGCAAAATTAAAGGATTATATGCTTTATGATACTTCTCCTCAGAAAATTAATTTAAATGTTGGAATTTTAAATGCAAATCTTTCGGGAACTGTTGACAAACTTTCGGGAACAGTAACATTGCCAGCTGCACCAACTACAATAAGTTCAAACTATGTAGGTGATACAAATGCTTTTTTGAAAATAAAAAATGGAGTTATAAATTTTCAAGATGTAACGCTACGTGATAATAAATTATCTGGAACATATGATTTGAAAACTGGAATTTCTGACATTAAACTCAGTCTAAATGAACCTGATATTCCAAAACTCTTAAATATGCGGGACTTAACGTTTGGAACAAAATCAAATCTAAATTTAAAAGGCGATTTAAACAATTTTGACTTATCAGGTCAATTAATTTTAAATAATATGAGTTTAAAAACCTATAAAATTCCACAAATTGTTGCAGATCTTAAATATTCCAACGGAAATATTGATAAATTGTTCAAATACGGAACATTTGACATACAGAAATTAAGATTTTTTGGAGATAATAATGAAACTCTATTTGAAACACAGACTAAATTTGATCTGGCTAATGTAAATATTGACTATAAGCTGGAAAATCAAAAATTTTCACTTGATTCAGTACAGGATTTGAAAGATAAGGGATATAGCGGAAATATTAATCTTAGTTTTATGTATCGTGGAAGTTTTGAAAAATTTATAACTGGACTTCAAATAAAGTCAGATGATGTTACACTTAGCGGGTTCCCTGTAAAAAGTGTAGATATTGATCTTCAAGCTAATGAAAAAATATTAAATATCGGACAGTTTTATCTGGAATACGAAAATAATCCACTCCTGTTAAATGGATATTTTCAGTTCTTGCCTGTAAAATACAATGTTTCGATGCTTGCAAAAAATTTTAATTTAGACTTTTTAGGAGTTAATAAAAATATAAAACAGGCAAGCGGAATTGCAAATATAGATGCGATTTTTTCAAACGAATCCACGACAGGACATATCCTGCTGGATAATTTCAATTATAAAACAAAAGATAAATTGACTCTTGTTGACAACGTGAATGCCAACATTGACTTAACAAACAATAAACTTATTGTGAACCGTCTAGATGGCGGATATAATAATGGAACATTTAAAGTGACTGGAAATTTGGACGTCCCGACAATTCCACCAGACTTTATGAAAACAAAACGTCTGGAACTTGGAAAAATTGAACTAAATGCGGCACTTAATAAAGTTGGTATCCACTATGGAAAAGGGATTGATTTGGCACTTACAGGAAATGCGATGTTTACAGAAAATAGATTATTTGGAGATTTGTTTATCAACAGCGGAGAAATACGTGAACTACCTGACTTTAGCCCCAAATCCGATGCAACAGAATTATCTGAAGAGGAACAACTAAAAAAAGCAAAGGATAAGACGATTGTAGAAGGGATCGTGGAAGAAGTCATTGATAAAATACTAAAGCAGTACACAGTTAACCTGAATGTACAGACTGGAAACAATGTGAAACTGAATATCCCAAACGTAAGTATTGTGAAAAATATAAAAGGAACAATAAAAGGAAATTCAGAAATTACATACAATGATAGCCAAATCGGAATAGAAGGACAATATACAATTACAAGAGGAACATTTTCAGTAAATGGAAATGATTTTAAAATAGATGGTGCAGAAATAAGATTTATTCCAAATACAGATGGTACATCTTCAATCTCAAATCCATTTGTAATATTCGATGCAAGTACAATAGTAAAAGGAGATAGAATAGAAGTAAATGTAAGCGGAAATGTAAATAATCCAAAAATAAATTTTTCATCTTCTTCAGGAAAGAGTCGTGAAGAAATTATATCAATGCTTGCATTCAATACTATTGTTGGAAACAATACAGCAGGTGGTAACAAAGGTGGTAATTCAGCAGATGGACTAGTAATCGCAGGTTCTCTAGTAAACAGTGCATTAAATGAGTTAATTTTTTCATCAATAACTAGTAAAATTAAAGATGTATTGGGCATATCCAAAATATCTGTTTCAACAAATGTGGATCATTCAAATAAAACTGGAAGGTATAGTGCAGCAACAACGCTTACACTACAGGACAATCTTTACAAAGATAAACTGTTCTGGAATGCATCAGTAAAGTTTCCGTATCAAACTTCAAAATCGGAAACAAAAGAAGCAATAAGCTATAATGCGTGGCTTAGCTATAACGTTACAAATGGGTTAGATTTACGTCTCGGAGGAGAAAGTATAAAAAGATCCAGAGAGTATAGAAATAACAACAAATCAAGAATCAATTATTACTTTGGAGTTGATTTTTCAGCGAGAGCGGACACATTTGGTGATATTTTAAGAAAAGTATTCAAAAAAAGAAAACTCGATACGTTAAAAAAATAGGAGGAAAAATGTCAAAACAAAAAGTAAAAAATAAAATATATGCTTTAATTGTTGTGGTAACATTGTTTGCATCTATAAATAATCTATCACAGGCAGAAGAAAAAAGTGCAATAATCGAAAACAATGAATTTGCAGATAATAAAAATAATATTACGGAGAATGAAGGGCAAGACAAAAAAGTATCCAATAAATCAACAAAAAAAGATAATAATTTTTTAGTAGCCCAAAATCAAGTAAAACATAATTTAAAAGATGGAAATAATGAATTTGCAGACAATAAAAATAATATTGCGAAAAATGAGGAACAAGACAAAGAAACATCTGATGAACTAACAGAAAAAGAAAATAATTTGTCAACAACTCAAAACCAAATAAAAAATAATTTAAAAGTTGGAACAATTGAAATTTCCCAATTAAATGAAATTTCGCCAGAGCTTATAAGATCAAAAATTCCTGTAAAAACAGGAGATAGCTATTCCAATAAAAGTTTAAGCGACATCTATTTAGCACTTAGAAGATTGGAGTATGTAAAAGATGTAAATGTTTTTCCGCATATTGAAGGAGAAAATGTAAACATAACAATTGAAGTAAGTGAAGCAGAAAATGCTGGAACAATTATAAAAAAACAGCAAACTCTGGAAGAATTGAAAAAAGAGACAAATTATACAGTATCAAGTGTAGACATAAAAGGTATAAAATTGCTTAACAAGGAAGATTATATGAAAGATTTGCCTATAAAAGCAGGTGAAATTTTTATACCTCAAAAAGCAATTGATGGAGCACAAAAAATATTTCAATCCGGATATTTCTCGGCAGTTGAGCCAAAAATTGACAGAAAAGCTAATAATACTGTATCAATTGTCTATGAAGTTGAAGAAAATCCGATTATACAAAATATAAACTTTGAAGGTAATACTCTTTATAAAAATGAAGATTTAGAAAAGGCATTAGGAATAAAAAGAGGAGAAATTTTAAATGGTAATCTATTAAATCCTAATACTAACGGAATTATTAAATTTTATGCTAAAAACGGATATTCTCTTGCCAGAATTGAATCAATAAATGTTTCAAATGAGGGAGTTATAAATATTGGATTAACAGAAGGAGTCATTGATTCTGTTAATTATGAAAAAATTGTACAAAAAAGTGATAATCAAAGACAATCCTCAAAAAATACAACTTTAAGAACTAAACCATACATATTTGAAAGAGTTCAAAAAGTAACGCCTGGAGATATTTTTGAAGAAAAAAATATAGAAGATACAGTAAAAGAGCTTTATAGAACAGGTTTATTTACTAGAATAGTACCTTCATATAGTGGAAAGGAAAATGATCCAAATGCAAGAATTATAGATTTTCAAGTTGAAGAAAGAGCTACAACCACAATCAATGGAAGTATCTCATATGGAACTTCTGTCGGATTAGTAGGAGAGCTTAAATTATCAGATTCAAACTTCTTAGGAAAAGGACAGGAAGCATCAGCTTCTATTTCTGCTTCAAATAAAGGAGATAAAACATTTGAACTGAGCTGGTTCAATCCTTGGCTACGTGGAACTGAACGTGTTCAGGCAGGAGGATCAATTTACTGGACTGAATCTGTTGATGATGGTGCAGAAAAAGATGAAGTGGAAAAAGTTAAGAAGGCTGGAACTAACTGGACAATTGGTAAAGGCTTAAATAGTGATATTTTTGTAAGATTGTCTGCAAGATATGATCGTTTCAAGGAATTACTTGGGAATAAAACGATAAATGACAAATATAACTTGATTGCACTTACTCCATCATTAATTTACGATACAAGAGATAATTCCTTCAATCCTAGCAAAGGTATTTATGCAACATTCTCATATGAAAGAGGAGAGCTTCTAAACGATCCAAGAAAATATAATCAATTTGAAACAGACTTAAGAGCTTATCACCCAACTTTCTTCGGAAATAAGAACATAATGGCATATAGAGTATCTTGGGGTAGAACAGGAGGTGGAACTCCTGAAGCACTAAAATTCAGTATTGGTGGAGCGGAATCAATTAGAGGATATGAATACGGAGCATTCGATGGGTATGACAAGTTCCACGCGTCAATTGAAAACAGAACAAAAGTTAATGACACAATACAGCTAGTAGCATTTTTTGATATAGGTAACGCCTGGCAAAATGAAACAAGGGATCCACGTACTGGTAAAAAAATCTATTCTCCAAACAGAAAAGCTGCTCATGACTTTAAAGATTTAAAAAAAGGTTATGGAGTCGGAGTAAGATTGAATACGCCAATTGGACCGTTAAGATTTGATTATGGTTGGCCAATGGATCCTGAGAAAAAAGGAGAAAAAAAAGATAAAGGTAAATTCTACTTTAGCTTTGGACAATCATTCTAATTATTTTAAAAAATATACTTGAAATTGAACTGATAAAGCTAAATAAATTAGTTTAAGCAGAATAATCCTAATCTTTGAGTTCAACTTTAAGTATCAATATTACAAAATATAATTTAATTATAGGGGTTGATTCAATATCAGTCCCTATTAATTTTATAAAAATAAAGAGGAGAGATAAAAATGTATGATATAAAGGAAATTGCACAACTAATAAATGGTAAAATAAAAGGAAGTGATACATTAACCTTTACAAGGCTTGCTCCATTTTTCCATTCAAATGAGAAGGAATTAACTTTTGCAGCGGATGAGAAAATGTTGAAAAATATAGATAAATGTAATGCTGGAGCTGTGATTGTGCCCGATTTGCCAAATTTGCCAGCTGAAAAAACATTTATTGTAGTAAAAAATAATCCAAGAGAGCTAATGCCAATATTATTAAATTATTTTAAACCAAAATTAAAACCATTTGAAAATCAGATAGAAAATTCTGCACAGATTGATGAGACAGCAAATGTTTCAAAAATAAATACGTACATCGGACATAATGTGAAAATTGGAAAAAATGCCATTATTTATCCAAATGTGTCGATTTTTGAAGGAACGGAAATTGGGGATGACTGTATAATTTATTCAAATGTTACAATACGTGAATTTTCAAAAGTTGGAAGAGGTACGATTTTGCAACCGGGAGCTGTAATTGGCTCTGATGGATTCGGATTTGTAAAAATTAATGGACATAATGTAAAAATCGAGCAAATTGGACATGTGATTTTGGGAGAAGAAGTTGAGATTGGGGCAAATTCGTGTGTTGACAGAGGTACAATTGGAGATACAATTGTAAAAAAAGGAACAAAGGTAGATAATCTGGTACATATTGCCCACAATGACATCATTGGAGAAAATTGTCTAATCGTAGCTCAGACTGGTATTTCTGGAAGTGTGGAAGTGGGAGACAATTCAACTCTTGCAGGACAAGTTGGAGTAGCGGGGCATCTTAAAATCGGAAGCAATGTAATAATTGCAGCAAAATCAGGAGTTACTAACGATGTGCCAGATGGAAAACAAATGTCAGGCTATCCGCTTCGTGATCATATGGAAGACTTGAGAGTGAAAATGGCAATGGGAAAAGTGCCTGAACTTATAAAACGTGTAAGAAAATTGGAAAAAGAAAGCAAAAAAGAAAAATAAAAAATCTAAGCTATTTTTTCTTAAATTAATGTTACCGTTATCTTTCCTATAAATTTCAAAACTTTCTTGACTTATTAATTCAAATGATGTAGAATAAATAACAAAGAGTTAAAAATATTATAAATACGAAGAGAAGGGAGTTAAGAATGAAAAAAATACTGTTAGGAATGTTAATGCTTTTATTCGCAGTAAGCTGTGGATCAGGACCTGATAAAGCAGTATCGAAATTTATTGACAATGTAAAGGCTGAGAAAATTAATGAGGCGGCAAAATATGCAATTGATGAGAATTTTGAAGGTAATTTAGAGGTAAAATATAATAACAAAATTCAAGAACTTCTTTTTAAAACATTGTTAAAAAATATAGAGTACAAAATAATTAAAACAGAAAAGCAAGATGAAGAAACATCAATTGTAACCGTAGAAGTAAAAAATGTGGATATGCAAAAAGTATTTTTACAAATTTTCCAAAAAATGATGGATAAAACTTTTTCAAAAGAAGGCTCAGATGGAGATTCATCAATCGAGCAAGAACTAAAAGAACAACTAGAAGCCAAAAACAAGCCAAAAACAAAAAATACAACACAGTTCATCGTTAAAAAGACAAGTAATGGAGAAAAAGTGGCAGTAACAGCTGAAAACATTGACGTACTGCTAGGAAAATTAAATACAACATTATCAAATTTAAATACTTTAGGAAACACTAAAGATGAAACAGCGGTAGAATTACCTGAAACAGGACCTTCAACAGGTGTTTCACAAAAACCTGAAGAACTTAGAAATCAGAAAAAATAAACATCATCTAACTTAATTTTTATAAGGCAATAGTCTTTTACTTTATGGTAAAAAGGGAATTGCCTTGTTTTTTTATCTATAATATGCTATTCTAATACTATGTTTAAAAAATTAGAAAAATTAAGGAAGTAGGAAAATATGGGAAAATCAGAAATAATTAGAGGAACAAGCAAATGTGCAAGATTTTTTGTTTGTGATACGACAGAA
>CAUUWI010000047.1:0-11769 GCA_963548925.1 uncultured Leptotrichia sp.
AAAGTTGCGGTAAAAAGGGAAACATTGGATGATTTGATTAGAAATGATGAAATTTTTGAATTATAAAAAAATTATAATAAAAAATAAAAAAGGAAAGAGGTGTATTTATTGTGATTGTTGTACATAAATATGGAGGAACTTCGGTTGCTACAACAGAGAAAATAATGAATATTGCAAAATATTTGGGAAGCGTGAAGGATTCTGGAAATGATGTGGTTGTGGTGGTTTCTGCGATGGGAAAAACTACGGATGCTTTAATTAAACTGGCAAGAGAAATTACAGATAAACCTGATTCTAGGGAAATGGACAGGCTTATGTCGACTGGGGAACAGCAGACGATTGCACTTTTGAGCATTGCTTTACAAACATTAGGATATGAAGCTATTTCACTTACAGGGGCTCAGGCTGGGATTAGAACTAGTGGGCATTATACGAAAAATAAAATTGATGATATAAATGGAAAAGAGATAAAAGCACATCTGTCTGAAGGGAAAATTGTGGTTGTAGCTGGATTTCAAGGAATTAATGAAGCGGGAGATGTAACAACGTTAGGACGTGGAGGTTCGGATACATCTGCAGTTGCATTGGCGGCAGCGCTCGGTGGAAGATGTGAGATTTATACAGATGTTCACGGAATTTATACAATTGATCCTAGAGTTTATAAAAAAGCAAAAAAATTACCTGTAATTTCTTACGATGAAATGATGGAGCTAGCTTTTCTGGGAGCTGGGGTAATGGAGCCAAGAGCTGTTGAGCTAGGAAGTAAATATGGCGTAGAAATTTATGTTGGAAAATCGCTTGGAGAAAAAAAAGGAACGATAATAACATCAGTAGAAAAAGTAAAGGAGAACGAGGAAATGGAAGAAAAAGTCATAACAGGAGTATCAATCAATGAAAATATGGTAATGGTAAATGTGGAAGAAATTACAACAAATGCACAAAATATCTATGAAATTTTTGAAAAAGCTGAAGCAAGCGGAATAAACATTGATATGATAAGTCAAAATGACGTAACTAGCCATCACGGAAGTTTTGCCTTCACTTGTCCAAAGACAGATATAGAGGAACTTGAAAAAATCGGAAAGGAAATAGAATCAGAATTTCCAAAAACATCATTTATAATTAATCCATATGTTACAAAAGTTTCAATTGTAGGAATTGGATTGATAAGCAATATTGGAGTAGCTGCCAAAATGTTTAAAACTTTATCAGAAAATGATATAAGTTTTCATCAGGTTTCCACATCAGAAATTAGTATTTCATTAGTTGTGGACGAAGTTATGGGCAAAAGAATTGCAGAATTGTTTGCGAAGGAATTTGACTTGTAAAGGGAAATTTTGAATGAAGAGAACAGTAATTTTATTGATATTGATTGTTGGAATGTTTTCTTTTGGTAACAATTCTCAAAATGATTTAGAACTTGAAAAAGAAGTTAAAAAAGTAATAAACGATTTTAATCAGACTGAAAAAGATAAATTATTTTCTGAATTAATGAAAAAAAAATCAAAATTAACATTTGAAACAATAAAGATTAATGGAGCAGAGCCAGAGGATAAAACCAAACAAAAATCATTTATGATAGTAATGGAAATGATAACAGAACAGCATTTAAAGAATTTAATCTATAATTCTGAAATTAAACTGAAAGATATAGAATATATTTTCAAAAATAAAGTGAATGTTTCAATAACTCTAAAAATGATAGATGGAATGGAACTTTTTTCAAGTTCAAAAGAATTTTTTTTAAGTAAATATGGAAAAAATAAAAAATACTTGGATTCAGATATATTTTTAGATGAAAAAGTTAGAAATGATGTGATGAAATATTTTGATGAATATACAAAAGAACTGATGAAAAATGATGATGGTAATAATGAAACAGTCGATATTGAATTGGAATTTAATTTGAGAAATGGTAAATGGAGCAGCAATGAAACTATATCAAAGTATCTTTTTAAGCAATTCAAAGATTATTAAAAAAAATAAATTTTATAATGTGAAATAGATAAGATATTTTTTAAGGAAATTTTATGAAAACAGTTTTGATAACAGGAGCAAGTAGCGGGATTGGCTATGAGTTTGCTAAAATTTATGCTGAAAATGGATATAATTTGGTTGTTGTGGCACGGAATGAGGATAAATTGGAAGTCTTGAAAAAAGAGATTTTAGAGAAAATTTCTAAAAATGTGAAAATAACTGTGATTGAAGCTGACTTGTCGCAGGAAAATGCTGCTGAAAGGCTTTATAATCAGATAAAATCCAACAATCTTAAAATTGATACGCTTGTGAATAATGCCGGAATTGGGATTTATGGCAAGTTTTCTGAATTTGATGAGGAAATGATGAAGAAAAATGATGTGATGATAAATTTGAATATAAAGGCAGTTGTGGAATTGACAAGACTATTTTTGGCTGACATGATGAAAGCTGGTAATGGTGAGATATTAAATGTTTCTTCAATTGCAGCTTTTATGCCGGGGCCTCTAATGAGTACGTATTATGCGAGTAAGGCTTTTATACAGTCATTTACAGAAGCAATTAGGGAAGAATTGAGAGATGATATTTGTGGAAAAAATATAAAAATATCAGCACTTTGTCCCGGCCCAACAGCTACAGGATTTGAAAAAAGCAGTAATTTAGAGAAAAGTTCGTTATTCGAGAGAATGAAAGTTATGATTGCAAAAAAAGTGGCTGAAATTGGGTACAAAGAGTTTCAGAAAGGAAAAGCAATCATAATTCCGGGAATTTTTAATAGGATTGCAGTTTTTGGAACGAGGTTTTTATCAAGAAAATTCATTGTGAAGACAGCTAGAAAATTGCAGGAAAAAAAGGAAAGAAACTAATAAAAGGGATTTGAGTATAATTTGAGAATGTTTTTTGCAAAAAATAAGAATTAATGGAGGTTTTGAAATGTTAAAATTTGAAAAATATCAAGGTGCCGGGAATGACTTTGTTATTGTTACTGAAAAGGACTTGCTTGAAAAAGGGATACCTGAATATGGAGAATTTGCCAGTCAGGTTTGTAATAGACATTATGGAGTAGGTGCAGATGGGCTGATTATTTTGAAATATGTTGCAAGTATGCCATTTATGTTTTTCTTTAATGCAGATGGAAGTCAGGCACCGATGTGCGGGAATGGAATAAGATGTTTTTCACATTATCTTGTAAATAATCATTTGGTTGAAGGGGATGAATTTGTTGTAAAGACAGTTCCTGGGGACTTGACGATAAGAGTAAATTATGACGAAGAAAAGGACGATTTTTCGGCTAGAGTAAATATGGGAAAACCTGTTTTTAATGTAAAAGAATTGATAAATACTGAAAAAGAGCAGTTTTTAAGAGAAAAAATCAATATTGACGGAAAAGAAATTGAGATTTCGTATATTTTTATGGGAACTGAT
The DNA here is from genome assembly GCA_963548925.1 of uncultured Leptotrichia sp. Classification (GTDB taxonomy): domain Bacteria; phylum Fusobacteriota; class Fusobacteriia; order Fusobacteriales; family Leptotrichiaceae; genus Leptotrichia. Next base: position 3,403 of record CAUUWI010000047.1, read on the forward strand.
CATTCTGTGATATTTGTAAATGATTTTAATGATTACAATATTGATGAATTTGGCAAGAAAATTGAGAATTATACTGACTTGTTTCCGAAAAAAGTTAATGTGAACTTTGTAAAAGTGTATGACAGAAAGCATATAGAAGTAATCACCTGGGAACGTGGGGCAGGACGGACATTGGCTTGTGGAACAGGCGCAACTGCTTCAGCAGTATTAGTGAAGACTTTTGGATTTGTTGATGAAAAAGTTAATGTGAAAGTTCCGGGCGGGCAGCTTGTTATTGAGTATGAAGGCGGGAAAAATGATGCTTTTATGACAGGGCCTAGTGAAAAAATAGCTGAAGGACTGTATAAATATCAAAGATAATTTGGATATTGCATTATTCTTGGCTTAAATAGTAAATTCATTATAAAGTTAAAATTTTAAATAGAAATAAAATAAAAAAAATAAAATTTAGGAAACTAAATTGAGGAAAGAAGGAATAAAATGAAATTTGAAGGTTCGTATGTGGCTTTAATTACGCCATTTAAAAACAATGGGATGGAATTGGATGAGGATAAATTGAGAGAATTGGTAAATTATCACATTGAAAATGGAACATCTGGAATCGTGCCTTGCGGAACGACTGGGGAAGCTCCGACATTGACATTTGCAGAACACGAAAAAGTAATAAAAATAGTCGTAGAAGAAGTAAAAGGAAGAATACAGGTAATCGCAGGAGCAGGATCAAATAGCACAACAAGAGCAATAGAACTGACAAAATATGCAAAAGAACTAGGAGCAGATGCAGCACTAAGCACTTGCCCATACTATAACAAACCAAGCCAAAGAGGACTTTATGAACATTATAAAACAATTGCACAAGAAGCAAAATTTCCTATAATGCTTTACAATATACCTGGAAGAACAGGAACAAACATTGAAGCGGAAACAATTGCAAAACTGGCTGAACTGCCTGAAATTGTAGCTGTAAAGGAGGCAACAGGAAGCCTTGAACAAATGATAAGAATTCAGGACTTGTGTGGAGATAAAATTGAAATTTTGTCAGGAGAAGATCATCTAATCCTGCCAATGCTGTCAATCGGAGCAAAAGGTGTTGTTTCGGTAGTTGCTAACATAATGCCACAGGAAATGAGCGACTTAATCAGTTCATTCTTAAACAAGAACTTTGACAAGGCATTTGAACTGCATACAAAACTGTATGATGTAAGTAGAAATATGTTTGTAGAAGGAAATCCTGTAACTGTGAAAGCAGCTATGAAGATACTTGGAAAAATGGATAATGATATAGTGAGATTGCCATTAGTAGCGGCTGAGGTAGATACTTATGGTAAGTTGACAAAGGTATTTAAGGAAAAAGGAATTTTATAATTTTTTGTTTGTTGAAAAAATTTTTAGATTATGAAAATAGCTGGAGTAAAATCCAGTTTTTTTGTTTGCTAAATTTTAAATATATTGCGACAAATTCAAAATATACTTGAACTCTTTTAAAAATTGAATTGATAAAAATTAAATAAATCTAGATTTTGAGTACCGCGGCCATAATCTTTGAGTTCGGTTTTGAAGTGGTATTATTAAAAAATAGAGACTCATGATAATTTCATGTTAACAAAAACATTAACACAAGGAAATATACCATGAGTCATAAATATTCTAAAGTATTTAAAATCGTAAATCGTTAAATTTTACAAGCATAGAGCTGTTGTTTAAATGATTCTTAACACTCTTAAATTGAAATGTCATCTTTTGTTACTTTAGTTCAAAGTGTGGCGTGTCATGCATTTTCCAGTTTCCTCCCCATTCAACATTTACCTTTTTGGATTTTGCAACTGCCAAGATATGCTTTGCAATTAATTTTAATTTTTTTTCATCATATCCTTCATCAGATGTAAATTTTCTGTATTCTCCATTTTCAATAACTCCACAAGGGAATATATCAACTGCATGTCCATATCCATCTGCTTTAATTTGGTGATTTGACTTAAATCTTTTTCCATCACAGTTTGTTACTTTTGGCCCAGGTAAAGTTCTCCCTTTTTGATACAAGGCAAATTGCTCTTTTGCTGTTCTTGCTCCATCTGTTATTCTAAAATCGAATGGACTATTTACAATTGCAGTTTTCAGAACGTCAACTAACTTTGGATGCACTTTTTCCATTTTGTCTAAACTTGCTTGAGTAAAAGAATATTTTGGAGTTTCTGCTGCAGCATTCTCTTTATCCCAATCTTCCAAATATTGTTCTTTTTTTTCTACTCTATTCATCCATCCGATAAGAAATTTTTCTTGAGTTTTATCAGCTTCTACTTTAGCTTTGTAATAACTTCTCTGTAAGTCGTGATAAACTTTCAAGAATTTTTCAGAATCTGTTGCATTTAATACACCTAATGTTTTGTTTCCGATTATTCCGTCTACACTTAAATGAGTTCCATTGATTTGATTTAATGCCACTTGTAGATTTTTGATTCCGTTTTTGCCACTATTTACTACCCAGTCGCATATAGATAATGCTGCTTTATCATTTACAACTTTATCTAGCTTGTTTCCAAGATAATATTTTTTCAGATAAATGTTTTTTGCAAAATCTATTGTTAAATCTTCCATATTTCCTTCATACCCAAAGTTTCTTGCTTCTTCTTCTATAATTCCATATTTTGTTTTACCGCCTTGATCATCTTCATCATCACTATAACCACCTTCAACTTTCAATAAGTAATCAAATATTTTTTCAAATCTGTCCATTTAAATCACTTCCTTTAATTTTATTTTAAAACATAGCTGTTGATTTTCGTTTCATTCTCTAAATTAAGATAAAATAAGCTTGGATTCTCCTTAAAATTTTCAAGTCCAGTAATCGTTGGTTATGCAATATTTTTGATTTATAGTATTGATGGCATTTTTTATCACTCCATTTCTTTGTTTTTTTATTTTGTATTAATTTATGAATTTCTACAAGTATTCAAGATTATCGTTTCTACATTTTAATCATTTCCTTATTATTAAATTTCTCTTTACTGCCCAAATGTAAAAACAACCAATTGCTGTTAATTTGTTATTTCTTGGATAATATTTTTTTAAAATTATAATTCATCTATTTTTTTTTTACTTCTTCAATTAAGCCTTTAACTGCTTTATAATTCCCATTTTTCAGACTTAGATATTCTATTTTTTCGATTATAAGATTTAAAATATTTTTCTGTTCTTCAACTTTTACTAATTTTATAAGTTCTGAAAGTCCATGTAAAAATTCATCATTATTATCATCTAACAATTTGTTGCCAATATCTTTAGGCAACATACTAGCAAATAATTGTTCTCTTTCAATTTTGTTTAATTCCAGTGCTTTAGATAATGTATCAATTGTAGCAATTGTAGACTTGTTTTTTCCAGTTTCAATATCTCCTATCGTTCCTCTTCCCAATCCTGCTTTAGTTGCAAGTTCAGCAATCGTTAAATTTCTGCTTTCTCTTAATTTTTTTAAAGTTATACCTAAAGTTTTCATATTCTTCTCCATTTTGTAAGGTTCTTTAATATATTATACTCTATTTTTTTAAAATTTATCAAAAAAAAATTAATATTTCCGATGTTATCGGATGAAATGTATCTATAATTTATATAAATAGTTTTTTTAATATTTTTTAAATAAATTGTTTCGATTAAAATGAAAAATAATAAAAATAAGTTTTAATGAAAAATTTTGAAAAAGTATTGTTGTTATTTATTGTTTTAAAATAATATATGAAAAAAATTTAAAAAAATATCAAAAAATTTTTTTGAATATCGAAAATTATGGGGTACAATATTGTTAATAGGGAAATGTTTTTAAATAATTGAAATTAGAAATTGAGAGGAATGGATAGAGATGATACACACAACGAGAGAGCTAGAAGAGATACAGAAAAATTTTATTGAAATGGAAGTGAAAAGTTTTGCAAGGGAAGTTGTTGAATTTATCGATGAAAGTCCAAGCACTTATCACGTTGTGAAAAATTGTTCGGATATTTTGGATGAAAATGGATTTGAGAGGATTATGCCACGTGAAAAATGGGAGATTAAAAGGGGAGGAAAATATTTTTTTAAAAAGTCCAGTTCGACAATAATTGCTTTTACAGTTGGAGAAAATTTTGATGTAAAAAAAAGTTTTAAAATATTTGGAGCACATACGGATTCTCCTTGTTTTAGAATAAAACCTAATCCTGAAATGGTTACAGAAAATATAGTGAGATTGAATACGGAGGTTTATGGAGGGCCTATTTTAGGTACGTGGTTTGACAGGCCGCTTTCCATTGCTGGACGTGTTATTGTGAAAGGTGAAGATCCATTTTTTCCAAAAACTGTAAAGATTAAGATAGATGAACCACTTCTGACAATACCAAATCTTGCGATTCATCAGAATAGAGAAGTGAATAATGGAGTAAAAATTGATAAACAGAATGATGTTTTACCTGTGATTTCGCTTATTAATAAAAATTTTGAGAAGGAAGGATATCTTGAAAGAATCATTTTGGAAAAAACTGGGATAAAAAAAGAAGATATAATTGATTTTGACTTATATTTATATGCAACTGAAAAAGGATGCCTTTTGGGAGCAAATGAGGAGTTTATGTCATCACCAAAACTTGACAACCTTGCTTCTGTCTATACAGGGCTGATTGGACTTGTGGAAGCTGAAGAAAATCAGGATAGAATCAATATTTTTGTAGCTTTTGACAATGAAGAGATAGGAAGTGCCACAAAACAGGGGGCAGATTCCAATTATTTATTAAATACGCTTGAAAGAATTTCGCTAGCACTTGGGCTTGATAGAAGTGATTTTTTGCAAATGCTTGAAAGTTCTTATATTTTATCAGCTGATGCGGCACATGCAGCCCATCCTGCACATTTAGGAAAAACAGATCCTACAAATCGTGGAAGAATAAATGAAGGGATTTCAATAAAAATAAGTGCAAAGCAGAAATATACATCCGATGGATATTCAATTGCGATAATCAAACAGCTTATTGAAGGGACAGAAATACGTATCCAGCCTTTTGTAAACGAGTCGAACGAGCTTGGAGGAAGCACAATTGGTCCACTTTCATCAACACATCTGGATATAGATGGAGTGGATCTGGGAGTTCCAATGTTTGCAATGCACTCGGTACGTGAATTGTGTGGAATTTTTGATGTGTTTTATTTAAAGGAATTAGCGAAGGAATTTTTTTCAAAAAGATAAAAAGCATTATTTTGAGGGAGATAGTCAAGGTTTGGCTATCTTTTTTGAATGACAAAGTTTGTTGTTTTTTTATGGTTTCTATGGTAAAATGAAGAATAAAATAAAAAGCAGAAAGGTAATGGAATGAAAGTATATTTAGAATTATTCTGGATTTTTTTTAAGATAGGTGCGTTTACTCTTGGTGGTGGATATGCTATGGTTCCGCTTATTCAAGCTGAAATTGTAAATAAGAAGAAATGGATTGAGGAAGAGGAGTTTGTAAAACTTTTGGCACTTGCCCAGTCTTCGCCAGGTGCATTGGCGGTAAATATATCGGTTTTTGTAGGATATAAGATAAAAAAGATGCTTGGAGTGGCGGTTACGGTTATAGCGGCGACATTGCCATCATTTATAATTATTCTTCTTATAGCTTCGCTATTTAGCAATATACAGGATAATATATATGTAATAAAGGCTTTTAAGGCTATAAGACCAATGGTGGTTGCATTAATTGCTGCAAGTGTCTATACAATTGGGAAATCAGCTAAAATTAATAGAAAAACGTTATGGATCGTTATTTTGGTAGCAGTAATGGTAGCTTTTCTTAAATTTCCGCCTATTGTTATGATTATTTTAGGTGCTTTTTCAGGAAATGTTTGGATGATTTGGAGGAAAAATAAATGAATTTGGTAATGTTATTAATATTATTTCTTATATTTTTTAAAATAGGGCTATTCAGTTTTGGTGGCGGATATGCAATTTTACCGCTTATTCAGGCTGATGTTGTAGATTTGCATAAATGGGTAAATGTACAGCAATTTACAGACATTGTGGCGATTTCTCAAGTAACTCCTGGTCCAATTTCCTTAAATGCAGCAACTTATGTTGGATATCTAGTTGGAAATAAGGCAGGATTCTGGGACGCATTTATAATGGGAACAGTCGCAACCTTGGGATTAATTCTTCCATCAGTCATTATAATGACAATTTTTAGTAAATTTTATTTAAAATTCCAAGACAATAAATATATGGACAATGCGTTTGCAGGCTTAAAAATTGTTGTTGTCGGGCTGATTTTGGCGGCTGCGATAATGCTGGTTGATAAAAATAATTTTATAGACTGGAAAAGTGTAGTAGTATTCATTGTTTCTGTGACACTTGTGCTGAAATGGAAAGTAAGTCCAATATTGCTTACGGTAATCGCGGCAATTGCAGGAATAATAATTTATTAAAAAATTAAGAAAGAAGGTTAAAGTATGAAAAGAAAATATATTACGGTAATATTAATGTTAATTTTAGTGTTTAGCTGTGGAAAGAAAGAAAAAAGTAAAAACAATACAAAATCCAAGGTAATAGTTAAACAAAAGAAAATAGATAAAATAAAAGAATTGACAGAAAAAGCTCGAAAAGGGGATGTGGAAGCACAAACTCAACTTGGAGAAGCTTATCTTCATGGAATTGATACAAAAATTGATTATAAGAAAGCTATGGAATGGAGCAAGAAAGCTGCTGCCAAAAAAAGTTACCGTGCAATGACAAACGTTGGAATCATTTATCTTGAAGGACTTGGAGTGGAAAAAGATTATAAAAAAGCATTTAAATCACTTTCGGATGGAGTAGATGGTGGAGATATGAAAGCTCCAAAATATTTAGGAATAATATATCAAAATGGATTAGGTCAGGAAAAAAGTTTTGATACTGCTGCATTTTATTATGAAATTGCAGATAGTAGTGGTGATATGACTGTACGGTATAATTTAGGAAAAATTTATGAAATGGCTGGAGATTATGAAAAAGCGGCAGAACTTTATCAAAAAACTGATGGTAGAATGGATCAAGTTACAGCTCCAATGTATGAAGCTCTGGGAGACTTATACGTAAATGGGAAAGGTGTCAGAAGAAACCTAAAGGAAGCAAGTGAATGGTATGAAAAAGCAGCAAAATCTGGAAATCAGCAAGCTAAAAATAAATTGGATAAATTAAAATAAATTTAAAATTTTGAAATTTTTTACGGATAAATTTTCTAAAGAATATTGTTTACTAAAGTTATTATTTATGATAAAATAAATTAAGAAAAATAAGTGTATAACTTGGGAATTTATTTTAAATAAAAATATGAAAATAGGGAAAGGAGAAGCTACTTGTAAAACAGTCTAAAAATCGAAAAAATACGACTGTCAGTTTAATTGAAAGAAGCCTGGTAGCAGTGGGAAATAATGTTAGAAACATTAATTTTTAGGGAAATAAGATATAATGAAAATAATGAGCAGCTTTTAAAAGAAAATTTATCCAAAATCAAAGATAATCCTGATGATATAGAAGTATTACAAACACTAGCTTCTATTTACCATGCATTAAAGGAAAATGGAAAAGCAATCGAAATTTATGAAAAATTGGTAAAATTAGAACCTGAAAAAAGTGAAAATTGGGCATTCTTAGGATATTTGTATTATGAAAACGAAGATCTTGAAAAAGCTGAAGAAAATTTCAATAGAGCGTTGGATGACAACATGGATGAGCCATTTGTGCTATTCCTTCTAGGAAATATATATTCGAGAAAAGGTAAAATAGCTGAAGCGGTTGATTGTTATGATCTTGCAATATTTCTAGATTTTGATATGTATATTGCACATATTGATTTTGCTAGAAAATACGAGCATATGGGGCGTCATAAAAAAGCACTTGAGGAATACAGGGCTGCTTTTAAAATTGATCCGAGAGATGAGGGGCTTATTGAAAAAATAGACTATATTGAGAATAAATGTAATATAACAGAAAAAGATAAAAAAGGGAATAATTTAAATTTTGCAACAGTAAATTTAGGAATAATTTAAAATTAGTCTAAACTAAAATTATAAAAAAATAATTTTATGTATGTAAAAAGTTGTCTGAAAATAAGTATTAGAATTCTTATCTATGGCAACTTTTTATTATTTTATAGAAGTTAAAAGTAATCACGAATTTGAATACTTAAATAAAGATAAATTTATAGAATGAGATTTAACAAATTAAAGGAGGGAAAAAGTGGTAAATTTAGTATGTGATGCGATTATTCCAGATGGACCGATGAAGGATGTAGAGAAAATTGAAAAAAGTATAGTAACAACTTATAAAAAAAGTATATGGACAAAATTTTTAAAGGCAATTAATGATTTTGATATGATACAGGATGGGGATAAAAT
>CAUUWI010000048.1:0-11365 GCA_963548925.1 uncultured Leptotrichia sp.
ATATTCCCACACTAAGAAATATCGCCACAGCCAAATGTTCCCCTTCCCTTGCCAGCCCAATTTTCCCGCCAACACTAAGTCCATTTATAATTGCCTCAATTTGACTCATCGCTTCCCGCATCGCACCGATTACAGCACCATCGTGAACGTGTACATCCTGAATCAAATTATTTCGTTTTGCTGCCATTAACGCACTTTCTATAAATTTAAAGCGTGATTGTGGCATTGCACCGCCAACATTCACTGCAGCTGTTTTTATTCCAATTTTTCTATAATCCTGCATCAATTTCTTTTCTTCATCTCGTGAAGAAATTGACATTTTTAATGCTATTCTGCATATTTCTACACTTTTATTATTTTCTTCCATTTTTGGAATCTCCTTAAAGATATATTTTTTTATTTAAATTAATTCAATAGATATGTTCGACAACTTAATATTTTTATTTTTAACAAGGAGTCTGACCCCTTGCTTAGTAATAATTACTTCATATTATCAGAACAAGTCTACTTAATTTTTTTCCTTTATTAACAGTTCCACAGCTTCCACATACCCATCCTTACCTTTTCCATAAATTTGAGCAACACAGGCAGCAGTTGTAACTGAAGTTTTTCTAAATTCCTCTCTTTCATAAATATTACTCAAATGCACTTCCACAGTTGGAATTGATATTGACTTTATCGCATCAAAAAGTGCATAACTGTAATGAGTATAGGCTCCAGGATTTATCACAATCCCGTCAAAGTTTCTAAAATACGCCGACTGTAAAAAATCAATAAGTTTTCCTTCCGAATTTGACTGTAAAATATCAATTCTTACCTTTTTATCCGAAAATTTTTCCTTTATGTAGCTGCAAATACTTTCATAATCATCATTTCCATAAATCCCTTTTTCCCTGATTCCTAAAAAGTTTAGATTAGGCCCATTTATAATCATTATCTTTTTCATTTTTATTTTACCATCCTCATTTTTTCAATCTAAAGTTTTCCCTTTAAAGCCGTAATTATCCTATCCACAATTACATCCAAATCATCATTATTTTTTATAATAATATCCGCATATTTTCTATATAAATCTATTCTTTCGTCATACAATTTCTGAATATTATTAATATCCTGTAAAAGAGGACGTTTCTCGTGATTTTCTTTATAAATATCATCAATTTCCCTGTTTAAAAATACCACAATTCCATTTTTTTTCAAAATATCAACATTTTTCTTTTTTTTAACAGCTCCACCACCTGTCGAAATAATAACTCCTTCTTTTTTCGACAATTCTTTTAAATATTTTGTTTCAAGCTCCCTAAAATAATCTTCTCCCTCATTTGAAAAAATATCCGAAATAATCCTGCTTTCTCTTTCTTCCAAATATTTGTCTGTATCAAAAAATGGATAATCAATTTTTTTTGAGAGCCAATACCCAATTGTACTTTTCCCGCAGGCAGGCATTCCAATTAATACTATATTTTTCATAAATTACTTACCTTTTCTTCACATCTTTTATTTTCAAAACTATACTCTTTTAAACTGATTTTCACTTTCTACATACTCGTATCCAGCTTCATTAAACCTATTCAAAAGCCCATCTTTATCAACTCCATAATAATTTACCAAGTCATCTAAATCTAGAAATTCATCCCGTAGTTTCATATTTACAAGGCTATAAAGCAGTAGCATATCTTTTGTTTCAAAATTTATCATTTTTCTCCTTTACTTTCTATTTTATTTTTTATTTTTAAATTATCTAATAAATTTATTATAAGATTATTTTCACTTGCGACTCATCATTTTCATCAATATTTTCAATTGCAACATTTTTACTTTTATCCATAAATAAAGTATAGTATTCATTTCCACGTTTTTCTAAAAAATCTCCGATTCTTACATTTTTAACACCAAGGTTGCCTGTAACTTCATATATTTCACTATAAATCGTTTCTAAAAATCCAATATCAAAAATCGTAAATAATTCTGGTTCATTATTAATTCTTAAAAACGTTTTTTCTGGAACAATAAAATATAATACTGATTCATATCCCATATTTATTCCAAAAATTCCATATCCACGATGTTCCAGTTCATAATTTATAATTGAATATAATATATCTACCAGAGATTCATCATATTCCAGCTCTTTTGATCGGATACCGTCCCAATCAATATCCAAATTATCAGGATTTATTCCATTTTTATTTAGCAATTTCCGAAAACCATCTGTAAAGCCTTTCGACATAAATTCATAAAGATAACTATTTGAATATTTTGCTAAATATCGATAATAAAAATCTGTAAATACTTCTACCTTACCTTGATTATTTTTCCCTTCCAGATATTCTTCTCCTAAATATTTTTTTACAGTTTCTTCTGGCTCAAACAGATATTCTCTTCTAGCTTTCACATATTTTAAAAATTCCTCTCCAATTAAAACTTCCGAAGCAAAATCATCCAATTCATTATATATTTTTAAATCAAGATATTTATATCTGTCATTTACTTTTACATATTCGTCACTTTGGGAAATAGAATCATCTTTATTTTTTTTATTATATAAATCTTTTTCGCTCATTAGTCAATCCCTTTCATTAATTTTTAGTTATTATTTTGTCATCTTTCAGATACACTTTAACTATTTTTTTTCAATTGCCTGAATTATAAATTTAATATTCGCTATATTTTCAAATTTTACTATTTTTTTTAATTTTTCTTTACTTTCATTAGATAATGAGGAAGTATCCACGTAATCATCAAACCATTTATCATAATTGCTGTATAATTTTTTTAATTTCTTTAATCTTGATTTTGACGCTATCGTAGCTTTCTGCATTTCTTTTCCTTCGTTTCCTCTTTCATCCAGCAATTTTTCCAGTTTGTCATATTCTTCATTTACAAGTGTCTGTATTTTACTGCTTGACATTTTTTTGTAATCATCTTTTTGAATTTTATCCCCTACGCTATATAAATAATCATAAATTGCATTTATATTATCTTCTATAGTTTTCTCATCTTTTTCAGCTTCAAGATAAGTATTCATATTTAAATTAAATGTTTCCAATAACAAATACTTATTTGTATAGGCATATGACTGAAAATCTTCTGCATTCTCCAAAAATGCTCCAAAAGCATTTTTCAAAAATTTTGGATATTCCACGACATAATCACTATAATATAAATACATTGTCCTAAAATTAGAACGTCGATTTCCAGAGATCTTTGCAAGTTCTTTATCAAAATATGTACGATTTTCATTATATAAATTTGTCATTACTTCTGTGTAAACAAGCTTCACACCTGATTTTTTACTCTTTTCAGAATTTGATGAATTAAAATATTTATCAAAAACCATTTTCTGCATCGTATTTCCTGCATCAATAATCTCTTTATTTGTTCGTGCAAAACCAATACTTGAAAAAATGAGTATTCCCAATATTATTTTTTTTAACATTAAACTCCCTTTCTTCCCAACTCTTTTTTATTTATACAATTTTTCTGATAATCTTTTATGTATTTCTTCCAGAATTTCTGTACCATATTCTTCATTATGCCAAATCTCTTCAGACTTTATTGCTTGCAAGATAAGCATTGTAAGCCCATTTGTTACTTTTACTCCCTTTAATTTGTATTTTGTCATAAGAACTGTTTCTTCAGGATTATAGACAATATCCACTACTGCATTTGTGTTAACTAGATTTTTTCTATCAAGTGGACAATTATCAATATTTGGATACATCCCAACTGGCGTACAGTTTACAATTAATTCAATATCCCTTAGCGATGGAACTGCAGAATAATGAATCAATCTGTCCTGTGTTCTCATCTTAAACGGATCATTTTCAATAATTGTAGCAAGATAAATATTTTCCGCTCCATTATCAATCAATGCATTGTAAATCGCCTTTGAAGCCCCACCAGTTCCGAGCACAAGCACTTTTTTACCATTTACATCAATATCATTTAACTCCAAAGTTTTCAAAAATCCAAAATAATCAGAATTATCTCCAACTAATTTCCCACCTTTCAATGTTACTGTATTCACTGCCCCAATTTTTTTAGCAATTTCCGATACTTCATCCAAATATTTAATAACTTCCACTTTATAAGGAATTGTAACATTAATCCCATTAAACTTCCCATTTCTTATACTTTCCAGCAATTCCTCAATTTCTCCGATTTCTCTTTCAATCATTTCATAACTAGCCTTTTTCCCAGCCAGCTCAAAAAAAATCTCATGAATCTCCTTTGAATAGCTATGCCCCAACTTTTCTCCTAATAATCCATATTTTTCCATTTTTTTCTCTCTTTCTGCAAAATTAATTTTTCAAGTTATTTAATTCTTCTTCTGTCAATTCCCGATATTCCCCAAGTTCCAGCTTTTCATCCAGCAAAAGACTTCCCATTTTCACTCGTTTCAAATAAAGAACTTCATTATTAACAGCTTTAAACATTCGTTTCACTTGATGAAATTTCCCTTCCGAAATTGTTATATACACCAAATTTTCATTTTTATTATTTTTATTTTCGAAAAAATTAAAATCTTCACTTTCCTTTTCAGAATCATTACAAACTATTTCAACTTTCGCTTTTTTCGTAACAAAATTTTCTTCCAGTTTTATCCCATTTTCCAACGTTTTTATATCGTTTTCACTTAATGATTTAGCAATTTTCACATAATACTTTTTATCCACGTGTTTCTTAGGCGATAATAAATTATGTAATAAAATTCCGTCATTTGTAAGCAAAAGCAATCCTTCCGTATCAATATCCAGCCGTCCGACTGGAAAAATATTGTAAGTGCTGCACTCATTCTTTAACAAGTCAATAACAGTTTTGTGGTAATTATCTTCCGTTGCAGAAATCACTCCAGCAGGCTTGTTCATCATAATATAGACAAAAGGCTTGTAATTAATAATTTTATTTTCACATTTTACAATATCTTTTTCTTCATTAATCTGAATTTTCCCATCCTTTACAAAAACATCATTTACACTTACTTTCTTATTTTTCAAAATTTCCTTAACTTCTTTTCTCGTTCCAATTCCTGAATTTGCCAAAAATTTATCTAATCTCATTTCCTGCTCAAGCTCCTTCAAAATTAATCTTAATCTAAAAATTCAAATAAACACAGAGTTTGAGCGAAATAATCCAACTTTTGTGTCCAATTTTTATTTATTATTTTACTTTAAAATATATTTGATAACTAACACTTTTTATTTTGACAAAGATCTTGTTCTCTTGCTAGTTATATTTGCTTTAAATCCATGTATTTATCAAACAAGTCTTTTTTATATTTTTAAATTATACAGCTTATAATTTCCAAGAATCTGCAAATAATTTGATTTTTCCCTCATTTCCTCAAGTGCCATTTTTACCTTCTCATCAGCCATATTTCCTTCAAAATCAATATAAAAATAATATTCCCAAGGTTTATTCACCCGCGGACGTGATTTCAAATTTACCATATTCAGCCCATATCTATAAAAAATCTGTAATAATCCGATTAATGCTCCCGACTCATTATTCGCACTTGTTACAATGCTAATTTTATCACTTTCATCAATTACAACATTCTCATTTGAAATAATGAAAAATCTCGTATAATTTTCTTCTTCATTATTAATATTTTTTTTAAGCAATTCCAAATCATAAACTTCTTTCGTTTTCATATTTGCAATGCAGGCATTTTCCTTTTCACCTTTTGCCGCAATATATTTTCCACCAATTGCAGTATTTGTCATTCGATTAAGATGCCACTCATACTTTGATAAAAACTCCGAACATTGCATAAAAGCCTGATCATGAGAATAAACATTTTTTATATCTTCAATTTTACTTCCTTTTACACCAAGCAAATTATGCGATATTTTATGCCTCACTTCTCCTATTATATGAATATTTTTCGTATTAATCAAGTCAATACTATCCCGCACTTCTCCCACAATGGAATTTTCTATCGGCAATATCGCAATGTCAATCTGATTAGTATGCACAGCTTCCACCAAATCCTTATGCGAATTAAAATAAAAAATACTTTTATTTTCTTCAACATTCTGAATATTTAAATTTTTATTATTTTTCAGCAAATTCATAAGTACCTCATAAGCATAAGAACCTGGCACCCCAGTATATCCCAGCCTTTTATTTTCCAGCTCCAAATCATTCACATATTTAGTCGAAACCCCAATCTTAAACTTCTGATATTCCTTGCTGGAATCCATAATATCCTTCAAAATCAATTTAATATAATGCTTCAGCTCTGTATTTTTCACTTTTTCCAGATTTTTTCTGATAACTTCCTTTTCTCTCTCTTTATCAAAAATCTTCTTCCCAGTCTGTTTCTTAAATTGTGCCACTTCCTGCACAATATGCAACCTTTCTTCCAGTAATTCCACAATCTGACTGTCCAATTTATCTATTTTTTCCCGAATTTTACCTAAATCTAAATTTTTATTTATATCCATTCATCATACCTTTTTCTTCTTTATTTATAAAAACAAATTGCTTTATTATAACATAACTTTTTTTATTTTTCTTTAGAGTATATTAGAAATAAAATTATTTTCAAATTCCATATATTTCTGCTAAAATTTACTTCTAATTCAATTACATTTTTTTGAAATACAAAATTATATCTAACTAAACATCTTAACTTAATATTACCTAGTATAAATTATACTAAAATAACTATGAAAAAGCAAGAAAGTCAGAGCAATTTTTAAAAGCAAATAATTTTACTATAATAATTTTTTATGATATAATTTAGTAACTGGAGAAATTTTATTACTCTATTTTTATAAAATTATGAAAGAGAGAAAAATGCAAAAAAATAAAATAACAACTAACCAAACTTGCGGAAAACTCTATATTGCTGGAGAATATTCAATTCTCACGGCTGGACAAAGTGCAATTATAAAAAACGTAAATATTTTTATGACTTCAAAAATAAATTTTTCCGATAGATACACAATTTTTTCAGATATGTTCGACTATGATATAATTCTTGACAAAAACATATTTGATAAAGAAATATCACAAAATTTTGACAAAAATTATTCACTTATCTGTGAAACAATATCCGTTATGAATGAATATCTAAAATTAAACAATTTAGAAACCAAGCCTTTTAATCTGGAAATTATTGGAAAAATGGAAAAAGATGGAAAAAAATTTGGAATCGGCTCAAGCGGAAGTGTCATTGTTTTAACAATAAAATCTATTCTAGGCTTATACAACCTGAAAATTTCAAAGGAAATGATTTTCAAGCTGTCTTCCTATGTACTGTTAAAACGTGGAGATAACGGTTCTATGGGCGATATAGCCTGCATTTCCTACGAAAATCTAATTTTTTATAAATCTTTTGACAGAAAAAAAATAGCTGAATTGATAAAAAAAGAAACTCTGGAAAATGTGCTAAAAACCAACTGGAATTATGAAATTTCTGAACTTCATTTTAACAAAAATAATTTAAATTGTGAATTTTTAGTTGGCTGGACAAAAGAACCTGCTCTTTCTGGCGACTTAGTAAATATTGTAAAAAATTCAATTAATGAAAATTTTTTGAAAAACGTAGAAACTATTGTAAAAAAATTGAGAGAAGCTATAAAAAATGGCAATAAATTAACAATAAAAAAATGTATTAGTGAAAATGGGAACTTACTTGAAAATTTAAACAAGAATATTTACAATAAAAAATTAAAAGATTTAGTAACCTCTATACAAAATCTAGACATTTGTGCCAAAAGCAGCGGTGCTGGCGGTGGAGATTGCGGAATTGCCTTTTCTTTTAATGAAAATGATACAAAAATTATTATTGACAAATGGGAAAAATGTGGGATTAAATTACTATATACTGAAAAATTATAAAAAATAGGAGAAATATGAAAAATAGAAAAGATGAGCATATTAAATATGCACTGGAACACAAGAGCGATTATAACAGCTTTGACGATGTCGAACTAATTCACAGCTCCATTCCGAAATATAATCTTGAGGAAATTGATTTATCGACTCATTTTGCAAGCCACGATTTTGAGTTTCCATTTTTTATAAATGCAATAACGGGTGGAAGTGAGAATGCAAAAATAATTAATCAAAAACTAGCAAAAGTTGCAAATGAATGTAACTTACTATTTGTAACCGGCTCATACAGTGCCGCTCTAAAAAATTTTGCTGATGATTCATTCAAAATTGTGAGAGAAGAAAATCCAAATTTACAACTTGCCACAAATATTGGAATTGATAAAAATTACACAGCTGGAATTACCGCTATAAATGCTCTAAATCCGCTATTTTTACAAGTTCACGTAAATCTAATGCAGGAACTGATTATGCCAGAAGGCAGCCGAAACTTTAACAAGTGGGAAAATAATTTAAAGGAATTTGTCCAAAATATAAAAATTCCAATTATTTTAAAAGAGGTTGGATTTGGAATGACTGAAGATACTATAAAAAAAGGAATTGAAGTGGGAATAAAGACTTTTGACATAAGTGGACGTGGTGGCACAAGTTTTGCCTTTATCGAAAATATGCGGCGTGAAAACAGCCTCGATTACTTGAATAACTGGGGGCAAACCACTGTTTCCTGCCTTTTAAATTTAAAAAATTACACGGAAAAAGTTGAAATTATCGCAAGTGGTGGTGTAAGAAATCCGCTAGATATAATAAAATGCCTGGTTCTCGGTGCAAAAGCTGTGGGGATTTCTAAAACGATATTAGAACTGGTTGTAAAATATAAGACGGAAAAAGTGATTGAAATTGTTGAGAGCTGGAAAAATGAGTGCAAAATGATAATGTGTGCCTTGAATGCGAAAAATATTAAAGAATTACAAAATGTAAAATATGCTTTGTATGGAAAAATGCTGGAATTTTCTATACAAGAATTTTAATAAAGAAAGAGAGTTAATTAATGAAAAAAAATATTGTAAAAAAGAATATTATAGTTTATGACTTTGACAGAACGATTTATGGTGGAGAAACTGGTGTTAATTTTTCCACATTTTATTTAAAAAAATATCCGTTAAAGTCCATTTTATTTTTGATAAAATATTCAAAAGATTTGCTTTTTTATCTAATAAAAATAATAAATTTGACTACTTTAAAAGAAAGATATTTTGAATTTTTGGAAAGCCATTCAAAAGAAGAAATTGAAAAATTAGTTGCAGATTTCTGGGAAACTAAAAAACATAAAATTTATCCTTGGACAAAAGACGAGCTGAAAAAAAACAAAAAAGACTGTGAAATGGTTATTGTGTCTTCTGCAAGCCCTCTGTTCCTAATCGAACACTTTTTATTATCGCTTGGCTACGACAAAGTTTTTGGAACAAATTTTGTAAATGACAACAAGGAAACTTTTATTGCCAAAATTGATGGAGAAAATAACAAAGGCGATGAAAAAGTAAAAAAACTAAATGAATGGGCAAGACAAAACAATTTTAAATATGAAATTACAGAATTTTACTCAGATAGTCTAGCAGATAAGCCTCTTTATGATATTTCTAAAAAAACATATTGGATTAAAAATGGAGTTAAGTTAGATGGAATGCCACCTCGAAAAACTTTATTTGACAAATTATTTTGGAAATAATTTTTATTTATACTAAAATTACTCTAAAACTTTAAACTCTTACTATTTGGATTTTGACGAAAACTAAGATTATTAAATTATCAAAAACATAAAAAGGGAACTACTCTAATTCTAACAAGATTAGATACAATTCCCTATTTTTATTCCTTAACATTTTATTATTTATTCCAAAAATTAAACTGTCAACAATTCTTTTTCTTTTTTATTCAAAGCATCATCAACTTGTGCGATAAATCTATCCGTTAATTTTTGTACTTTTTCTTCACTTGATTTCAACTCATCTTCTGTGATTTCGCTATCTTTTTCAAGTTTTCTTAATTTATTGTTTACTTCTTTTCTTACGTTTCTAATTGCAATTTTTCCTTCTTCAGCTTCTTTTTTTACCATTTTTACATATTCTTTTCTACGATCTTCTGTAAGTTCTGGTACAACAAGCCTAATGATCTTTCCATCATTTGAAGGATTAAATCCTAAGTTTGCCTGTAAAATAGTTTTTTCGATTGCTGGAATTAACGATTTATCCCAAGGATCGATTACCAATAATCTAGCTTCTGGAGCTGAAACTGTTCCAACTTGATTAAGCGGAGTTGGAGCACCATAGGCTTCCACAGTTACTCCATCAAGCATAGAAACACTCGCACGTCCAGCTCTTACATGAGAAAATTTTGTTTTTGTATTTTCTACAGATTTTTGCATTTTTTCTTCAACTTCTTTTAAAATCGCGTCTAACATTCTTACCACCTTTTTTTATTAAAATATTTTATACTAAATTTTAACATATATTTTGTCTGTCAATTATTTTTTTACAGTTGTTCCTATATTATCGCCTTGAGCCATTTTTAAAATGTTTCCTTCTTCCAAAGCGTTAAATACCACAATCGGCATTTGATTTTCCCTGCATAGTGAAAGTGCCGCTGTATCCATTACTCTCAGATTTTTTGAAATAGCTTCGTCAAAAGTTACTGTGTCATATCTTACAGCATCATCAAATTTCATCGGATCCTTGTCATAAATTCCATCAACTTTTGTTCCTTTCGCAAGCACATCCGCTTGAATTTCCACAGCTCTTAATGCTCCTGAAGAATCCGTTGTAAAATATGGATTACTTGTCCCACCTGCAAAAATAACGACTCTTCCTTTTTCCAGATGTCTTATTGCTTTACGTCTGATGTAAAGTTCGGCTACTTGTGGCATTTGAAGTGCTGTCATAACACGTGTCGGCACTCCCAGATTTTCAATTGAGTTTTGTAATGCAAGTCCATTCATAATTGTTGCAAGCATTCCCATCGTATCCCCCGTAACTCTGTCAAATCCTTTTTCCATACCGCTTATTCCACGGAAAATATTTCCACCACCAATAACAATTGCTATTTCTACACCTTTTTCATGAACATCTTTTATCTGTTTTGCAAAACTTTCAAGCACTTCATTGGAAAATCCAAATTCCTTGTTTCCTGCAAGTGCTTCTCCACTTAATTTTAATAATATTCTTTTATATTTAAGCATTATAGGAGCCTCCATAAATTTTATAAACTAAATAAAACCTTTTAAACATAAGTTATTTAAAAATTTGCGAAAAAATAAGGGGATAATTCCCCTTATATTAATTTCCAGAAATTTGTGCAGCTACTTCAGCAGCAAAATCCACTTCTTCTTTTTCAATTCCTTCTCCAACTTTAAATCTGTCAAACGAATTTATTGTACTAGGGGCAATAAATTTTTCGATAGTTAAACTATCATCTCTAACATATTTTTGTTGCACTAAGCAGTTTTCTTCGTAGAATTTTCTCA
>CAUUWI010000049.1:0-10944 GCA_963548925.1 uncultured Leptotrichia sp.
AAAATATTATCTTTTTCAATATTTATATCGTGTGTAGGCAAGTCAGGAAGCCACTTTTGCATATGATTAACCGTCGTTCCCGTATATTTTACATCTTGATACAAACTTCCTCCAAAATAGACATTGGCAATTTGCAGTCCACGGCACACTCCAAAAACAGGTTTTCCAGTTTTCATAAATTCGTCCAAAATTGCAAGTTCAAATTCGTCCCGCTCCGGAGTAATGCTCCCTATTTCCTGCAAGCAGTCCTCCCCATACAAATTTGGATCAGGATCTCCTCCTCCAGAGAGCAGAAGTCCGTCCAGATGCTGAATCTGTTCCCTTATAACCTCAATATTATCAGTTATTGGCAAAATAAACGGAATTCCACCAGAATTTATAACCGCCTTACTGTAATCCACCGACAAAATTGTTTTATGGTCATTTAATCTGTTTGAATTTAATTTAAGCGAAGAAGTAATTCCTATAATTGGTTTTCTTTTATTATTCATTTATTAAATTCCTTTCTTTTTCCGTTTTTATTATCGCTTTTTATTTGAAATTTCTCACTCTTCCAAAAAAATCAACAAAATTCTTATAAGTTACCATCTCAATTTCATTTTGGGAATATCCTCTCTTTTTCAATGCCTTTTCCACATTCCTCAATTCTGTAACGTTATTCACTCCCAAAAGTCCCTCATGTGCATCACCTTCCGCCTCATAATATTCTGAAAAGTCAAGTCCAAAGCCAACTTTATCCAGCCCAATTTTTTCAGCTACATACTCTAAATGATTTAAAAGCATTTTTAAATTTTTCTCATTTTCATTTTGACTGACAAAATTGTGGTAACTGTTCATTCCGACCATTCCCCCTCTTTCACCGATACACAAAATTTGATTATCAGTCAAGTTTCTCATTGACGGACAAAGGCTTCTGGCATTAGAATGTGAAGCAAAAAAAGGCTTTTTAGAATGTTTTGCTATATCCCAGAATGTTTTGTCATTTGCATGTGAAACATCAAGCAGGATGCCCAATTCATTGATTATTCCCACAGCATCAATTCCAAGTGAAGTCAATCCTCTATTTCTATCCCCACTTTGCCCCGTCGCAAAAGCATTAGTTTCATTCCAAGTCATCCCAATATGCCGTACACCAAGCTGATTTAACAAATAAATATAGTCAAGTTTATCTCCAATCCCTGGAAGCCCTTCAATTCCGAGCATAACTCCAAATTTTCTATCTTCTTCCTTAACATTTTCCCAATTTTCAAACATCTTAAAATCAGCTGGCTCTTTTATAACCTTTATCAAATCTCTTGCGTGATACAATTCCTCAGTCATCGCCCTCAAATCCGCAAAAAAATATTCTTCAGCATTCTCCACTTCATTCACATTCAAATAAATCACAAAAATTCCTCCAGAAAGCCCTCCTTTCAAAAATTTTTCCTTATATTTATTTCTGATAACGTCCTTATTTCCCTTCTGATATTCCCAGAAATTGTCTGTCCAGACATCCGCATGCATATCAAAAAACATTGATTTTTCCTTCTTTCTTTATAAATTTATTTTATATTATTTCCTGTTTAAAGAGTAGAAATCAAAAAATTTATAAAACTAAAGTTATTTTTTCTATTATATAACCCATGTAACTATTAAAATATACTCTAATTAAATTTAATCATCAAGTATCCATCTTAGAGATTTTATAATTTTATTTATATATTTTTTTAACGTAAGGGCATCAGACGCCATGCCCTTACAACCCCGCTTTACGCAAAACTTTCTTATAAAGAAAAAATAAAACTCGCTTCGTAAAACTACGCTCAGACAGTTATTTTTCCTTTAACGAAATTTTGCTTATTTAATATTTTCTAAATTTAAGAAATTAAATATAATAATCTTTATAATCTAATATGGAATGTCGTGATTTCCCTTACTTATTCAAAAAGAAAAAACATAAAATTATGAAAAACATTTATTGACAATTAGCCATTTTTCAAAACCTAAATAATAATCCTTTATATGGATACTTAAAAATTAGATTTGATTTTTTTAACAAGGCTATCAACTTAATTGTTATAAAATTTTACTTCTATTTTTCAAAATAAATCTCATTTCCACTTTCACTAATTTTTACAGTACATTTTGCCCCCATCGGCATTGTTACCAAATCAGGCTTTTCATGCCCACTTTCAAGTCCATAAATTACGGGCTTTTCGTAATCCTTGAAAAAATCTTTTAAAAAGTCCATTAACTCATAATTTTCTCCATAAGTATTCTCACAGCCTGCAAAATTTCCAAGTAAAACCGCATTACAGTCATCGAATTTCCCAGCATATTTCAAATGAGTCATCATCCTGTCAATTCTGCTTATTTCTTCTTCAATTTCCTCAATAAAAAATATTTTCCCTTTCGTATCAATTTCATAATCTGTTCCTAAAGTTGTAACAATTATTGAAAGATTTCCGCCAGTTAGCTCCCCATTTATTTTTTTATTTTCAAAATCTTTTTTATACAAAAGTGAAATTTCCTTTTCCAATTCAGTTTTTTTATTTATCGGATTCTCAGATTTCCACTTTTTACCTTTTTTCTTATCCAAAGCATTCAAAAAAGATTTTTTTGTAAACTCATTAAAATCATTAAACATATTCGATTTTACCATAGGACCGTGAAAAACTCCCAAATTACACTTCTGATTAAAAGCAATGCTCAAATTTGTAACATCGCTATAACCCACAAAAATTTTAGGATTTTTCTTTATTAATTCATAATCCAGCTTATCCAAAAGTTGTGAAGCACTAAATCCACCTCTTACACAAAAAATTCCCTTAATTTCATCATTAGAAAAAGCCCTGTGCAAGTCTTTTACTCTAATTTCAGGCGTTCCCGCCATATATCCTCCAATATTCTCAAAAAGGCTCTTTCCCAGCACAGGCTCAAATCCCAAATTTTTCACAGTTTCCTTGCACTTTTCGATATCTTCCTCAAAAATAGGTGAAGAAGTGCATACTAAAAACACTTTATCCCCTTGTTTCAATGGTTCTGGAAAATTCATCTTCAAACTCCTTTTTTATTATTTTCTTTAGTTATAAAGTTTTATTTTAAATATTCATCTTATTAATTTCAATTTTAAAAACAACCTTTGTAACAATTTTTCTCATATTTTCAGAATTATCAGTTTCAGAAATATTAAGTTCAGGTTTATGTGCATCATTTGGGAAAAATACAAGTACATCTCCAGTTTTCATAACTACATCGAACGCTTTTTCACCTTCCAGAATTACCAAATCCTTTTCAAAATCAAAACTTTTTTCATTCATATTATGAATATCACCAATTGAAACTTTTTCAGTTCCATTAATCATAATTTGTACATCCAAATATTTTTTATGACTTTCCCAAAATTTCTCATTTTCGTTTTTTGTAAAATATTTTCCAACATTCATTTTAATATTATTATATCCTACATCATAACTTCCATGTACAAGCGATAAAATCTTGTTCTCATTTTTTTTCGCAAATTCAATGCAAAATTGAATATCTTTTGCCAAGTTCTTGTTTTGTGCTTCATCATTTATATTTGTAAAAATCATTTTTGTACTCTCCTTCAAAAAAATCACATCTAATTTTAACTGTTGTGATTATACCTTTTTTATTTAAAAATTTCAATAACTTAGAATTCCTATTTATAATATTTTAATCATCTTTATTTTCTCTAAAATTCCTTTTTCCAAAATAATTTTATTAATTTTAGTTTTTAAATCTTTATCATAATAATTCTCAATTATAGCAATCTCGCCATTCCTATCCAAATTTTTTTCCCAAAATTTTTTAAAATATGGATGCAAAAATTTGTTTATTTCAAGTACAGCTTTTATTTCTCCTTTATTTTCTGCAATATTTTGTAATTGCTCTAAAACAAGTGATTTTGTTTCATCAAAAGTTTGGATTGTGTTTATTTTACCACTCTGTAAAAATTCCCTTGTTTGTGGAATTAACCAAGGATTACCGATTATACCACGTGAAAGTATTATGCCGTCAAGATTACAGGGGGCTGTTTTTTGTTTTATTTCGGCAGGCTCGAATAAATCGCCATTTCCAAAAAATTGGGTATTTCTTGGTATTTTGCTTAGTTTTTCAACAATCTCCCAGTTGGCAGTTCCAGAATACATCTGTTTTTGAGTACGTCCGTGAATACAGATAAAATCAAGATTGTACTTATTTGCCAAGTTTAAAAAGATTTCTGGATTTTCAAAATCTTTATAGCCAATACGGATTTTTATGGAAATGTCAGCACCAATATTTTGTGTTTCTAAAAACACCTGTTCAACCAGCTCATAGTTTTCGAGAAGTGCCGAGCCAGCTCCATTTTTTATAATCTTAGGCTGCGGACATCCCATATTTATATTAATTTTCTTAAATCCCAGATTTTTCAATTTTAAAATTCCAGAAATCAGCTCATTTTTATCTCCTCCAAAAATTTGAGTACCAGTTTTTTTCTTATTATCACACTTCAAAAGTTCATTTATAGTAGTTTCATCTTCACAATTTAATAAATTTGCATTTACCATTTCTGTGAATAAAAAATCAGGCTTAAATTTTTCAAGTATTTTCCTGAAGGAGTAATCGGTAGTGCCAGACATTGGGGCAGTGTATATTTTCATTTTTTCTCCTATTTTTTTGTTTTTTATTATATACTTAAAGGTGAAGAAAATCAAATTAAACTTTTATAATGACAGTTTAATACATATAAAATTTGAATATTTCTTAATTTATAACAGGTGTAATTTAATAATTGATACAAACGAAAAAATAGAGTTATTTAAAAAAATTTTAATATAAGATAATTATTATGAAATATAAGAAAAAATGGATTTTATTATAAAAAAATTTATGTATTGCTTAGTTTAAAAAAAGATTAATCTGAAAACATAGTTATTTTCATATTTTTATTAAATTTTATTTTAATTTTATAAATAAAAACAAAAAAAACGAAAAACAAATTTTAAAATAAAAAGAATAGTTGACTTTTTAAAATTCTTTGGTAAAATAGTAATGTGGTAAGGATATTTAAAAAAATTATCTTACTTTCTCTTTATAAAATCGTATTTTTAAAATTTATTTTTTAAGAGTTTTGGGATGTATCTTAGATAATTTTAAAAATATAAATTATGGACAAAACATTTAAACTGGAATGAAATATTTTAAGAAAAAATCACCTATAATCACTTATTAATCACTAAAAAATCACTTTTATCAGAAATTGTCTTAAATATCACTTGAAATTATGAATAATTCTTTTAATATGGTCTTTAAGCAATTTTATTATTTTTTAAAATATTTTTTTAGCTTTATGTTAATTTGTATGAGGGTTTTATAAATGAAAAACATAATTATCACAAAAATTTTTTAAAAGGAGATGAATTGGAATAATGAATAACATCAGAAAAATCAAGCAGGATTTACGGGCTTATGCAAAACGATGTAGGGATGTACATTATACGGACAGCCTATTAATAGCATTCTTAATTACTGGAATGCTTTTTGCGGCAGGAAACTTATTTTCAGCTGCTCCAACAGATGCAAGCATCGAAAATCAGAGACAGGCAATTTCTAATTCGATAAAAACGATAAACCAGCAAGTCAAGTCAACCCGAAGAGAAAATGACAAACTATTAAAAAACACAAATCTTGAACTTATAAAACTAATGGAACAGGGAGATCATGTAATTAAATCACCTTGGAGCAGTTGGCAATATGGAATGAATTATTTTAACAACAACTGGAATGGGACTTATAAAGGTAGAGGGGATAAGCAGGCGAAGTATCCGTATGAAGGAGTATTTCAAAGAAGTTTGAATGCTTATGAAAGAAATATTTCAACAAAGAGTGATAACTATTCATTACTTGGAAAATCGAGAAATTCCGCATTAGCTTCATCAAATGCAAGATCAGGGTTAGCTCCATCTTATGGGATAGCAAGTACAGAACCAGTGGTAGAACCATTAGTAGACTTTGAAGTAAGCGCTTCAATCAATCCAAGAAACATAAATAAAGCACCGATTACAGTTGCCTCTAAAACAGCTACTACACCTACGTTGCCAGAGGCGATTAGTTTTACACCGCCAAAACCGGTTATAAGTGTGCCGAAAGATCCGTTTACTCCTAATCCACCTACATTTGCGGTAGTGTTGGGAGCGGACTGTAATTCTAATTGTAATAGTTCTAGTGTTGCAAGACAAACTACAGATAGTAATTTTTTTAATTCAGGAAACAACAAAAGTAAACAAAATATAAAGGTATTTTTACATTATACTTGGAAATACAATAAATTAGCTGAAAAATCTTATGCTTTTAAAATGTATAAAGAGGAAAATACAACAACATTACCAAATCCACCAAGCGGGAATACGTATTATTTTAATTCGTATAATTTTGGTGGGACAAAAGAATTTGCTGGTGGAGTTGTAAATTCACAAGGACCTTACCCTGATAGAAATCATCAGTATTTCTTTATAGGAGGTTCTAGATTTTGGGAAATAGATAATGTTGGTGGAACGCCAACTTTTGAGATACCAAGTGGAAAAACTGTTAATCTTGGTGGAATTTTGACATTAGGTTTTGTTTCACAAGAAAATGGGGCTACACTTTTAAATAGTGGAATTATAACAGATGTTGAAGAAAAAGATGAAGATTATATAAAAGATATGCAAAATGATGGTGGTAAAAACTATAAATCTATCTATGGGCCAAATGATGTAGAATACAAGGTTAAAAAGAGTGCAGATGGTTATGTAGGGTATAAAGTTGGTATAGCACAAGTTGAAGAAAATAGTAGAAAAAATTGGGGAAAGAATGCTGGTGGGGTAAGATGGGCTAAATGGGAAGATCAAAGGTTAGAAAATGCAGGTACTATTGATTTTCGTGGAGAACGTTCAATAGGAATGTACATTTATCTTCCTAAACAATCTGGTAATAAAGATTCAACTTCTTATGATACTATGGAAACATTTGCTAAA
The DNA here is from genome assembly GCA_963548925.1 of uncultured Leptotrichia sp. Taxonomy (GTDB): domain Bacteria; phylum Fusobacteriota; class Fusobacteriia; order Fusobacteriales; family Leptotrichiaceae; genus Leptotrichia. The sequence continues at coordinate 6,999 of CAUUWI010000049.1, forward strand.
ATGATAAATAGAAAAGATGCAAATATATTTTTAAGTGGAACAGAGAGCTATGGAATGAAGTTAGCAGCTCACTCTAATTCGGATGCTGAAATGACTAATAACGGACTTATAGAGCTTAGAGTAAATCCTGCTCCTAATGGTAAAGATAAAGCTGATAATTCGGCAGCAATGGCACTTATGGAAGATACAAGTGTTAGTAATAAAGTAAGTTTGGATAGAGGGAAGGCTGTAAATAATACAACGGGTATTATTAAACTTAAAGGGGTACAAAACTCATTGGGAATGTTTGTTAATATAGATTCTAATATGACAAATAAAGGTAAAATTCAAATAGATTCAGATATAACTAAAGTTGATACAGATCAACCTATGAATGTGGCAATGAGAGCAGATTATGGAACAGGAGAAGGTGGAAGTACAACAGTTGGTGGAAATGCTGAAGTAATAAATGAAAATGAGATTAGTTTGAAAGGTAGTTTTGCAATAGGACAATTGGCAAGAGTTTCAACAGCCACAAATAAAGTAGGTGGTAAGATAATAACTAATGGTGATATAAAAAATTCTGTTGGAATGTCTACTTTGGGTGGAGCACTTAACAATGACGGTGAAATTACACTAAAAGGAAGCGGAGTGTCTAATAATATTGGTGTATTTTTAAATAGTTATGAATTACTAGGAAAAATGTATAATCCAACGGGTAAATTAGGAGCAAATAGTAAGATAACCGTATCAGGGGATAGCTCAACAGGAGTATTGATTAATGGTTCAACAAGTACGGCAACTCCTGCAACAGCAACTTTGGAATATGGAGGAAATGTAACAGTTACAGGAAACGGTGTTTCTGGAATGACTATTGGGGATAATAACGCTGGTAAGGCAGAAGTAACAGCGAAAAATGATGGTACAGTAACTGTAAATGGCGGAAATGCCTCAACCTCTGCTGGAGTTTACGAATATATGGATGGTATGAATAAGGTTAGAAAAGGTTCTTACGGTATTGTTGTAAGTAAAAATTCAAGACTTGCAAGTCATGGAGGTAAGAATGTTAATGTAGATGTTAATGTTAAAGGTGTAGAATCAATCGGATTGTATTCAGGTGAAAATGCTACACTGGAAGTTGGAAGTCATACTGTAAAAGCATATGACGGTGCAGTAAACTATGACGCTGATAAGGGTAAAATCACATTAAAAGGAACAGGAACAGCTACAACAGGACAGAAATCACTGTTATTCTACCTTGGTGAAAATGGTACAGGGAAAGTTTCTATAGATGGAAAGATGACTGCGACAATTGAAGGAGGAACTACTCCTAATACGAGAGGTAACGCTTTCTACTATGTAGGAAATGGTGGAAACTTTGGAAAATCTGAAATTGATGGATGGGCAAAGGGTAACTTTGGAGATGGTACAAATACAACTTTAGGAAATTTAACATTGAATATGAATAAAGGTTCAAGACTGTTTATCGCACAAAATGTCAGAATGAACCTGTCCGATACGACAGGGGATGCTGTTTCAAAGGCTACAGGTGCACATATAAACGGAACTGACTATAAGACATTTATGCTATATTTAAGTAAATTGACGATTAATCAGAATGTAAACCTGGATGATGCCAATGACGCATATAATCAGCTTGAAATTTCAAATTCCTCCATAACAAATGCCAACACCAAGACTATAACAGGGACAAAGGTCAGTCAAGTTGCAATGGCTCAGGAAAATAACAAGAGCCTGTATGCAAGAAATAAGGTTACATTGTCAAATGAAGGTACAATTAACTTGAGCGGTACAGGTTCCACAGGAATGTATTCTAAATTTGGGGAACTGTATAACAAGGCTACAGGAGTCATGACAATAGGTGACAAGTCGACTGCTGTTTATGGAACTGAGGATTCACTGATTGAAAATGCAGGAAAGATTACGATAGGCTCTAATTCTACAGGACTGTATTCAGAAGGTTCCACATCAGAGGCAGTAAAAAATACAGGAATGATAGAATCAGCAGGAAATGATTCAGTTGCAATATCTTATAAACCAGATGCGGCACTTTCTCCAGGTATAACATTGGAAAATGCAGGAAAGATTACTATGACAGGTGACAGAAATACAGCAATATATGCAACTGGAACACCAGGATATACAGCTAAAAACAGTGGAACAATAACATTAGGAGATTCAGCTGCAATTAGTAGCCCTAACGTTGGACTTTACACAGATCATAATACTGTAAAACTTGAAAATACAGGAACAATAAATTCTGGAAATAATACAATTGGAATATATGGGCATAATGTAAATAATGCAGGTAATTTAAAAATAGGAAATGCGGCAATTGGAATATATTCTCAAAGCGGAAATGTAAACTTGACAGGCGGAACAATAACAACTGGAACGAATGAAGCAGTTGGAGTTTATACAGTGGGAAGCGGACAGACTGTTACAAATAGTGGAACAACATTTAATTTGGGAAATAATTCATTCGGATTTGTAAATGTTGGTACTGGAAGTACAATAACTTCAACAATAGCAAATAATGCTTTAGGGACAAATTCAGTTTATATTTATTCCAATGATACTTTAGGAACAGTAAAAAACAGCACAAATTTAACTTCAACGGGTAATGAAAACTATGGAATTTATTCAGCAGGAACAGTAACTAATAGTGGAAATATAACATATTCTAAAAATAGTATAGGAAATGTGGGTATTTTTAGTGTATCAGGAGGAAGTGCGAGCAATAGCGGTATAATAACTGTAGGAGAGTCAGATTCTACCAAAAATCTTTATAGTATTGCAATGGCAGCTGGTTACTTGGATAATGATAAAAAATCAGCAACATATGGGAAAGTTATGACTACTGGAACTATAACAAATGCAGGAACACTTAAGGTAAATGGAAAGAGTAGTATAGGTATGTATGCTGTAGGTTCTGGAAGTACAGCAACAAATAAGGGAACAATTGAATTAAATGCAGATAATACAACTGGAATCTATGCTGATGAAGGTGCAACTGTAAATAATAGTGGAGATATAAAAACAGGAACTGCTGGACTTTTAAATGTAGTTGGAGTTTATCTTGGAAAAGGTTCGACACTTAATAATACAGGTACAATAAATATAGATGCTACTAAAGGAGTTGGTGTTTACCTGAAAGGGGGAATAATAGCGAATTATGGAACAATAAAAGTTTCAGGTACAGGTTCAGCGAAAACATACAAATTTGAAAGGGCAGATACAAGTAAAAGTGTAGGAGGAATAAAAATAGACACTTCAACATTAAATCCTGTAATCACAGTAAATGGAGTACCTGTAGCACCTACAATAATTTCAACTAATATGACTGGAAATCCGAAAATTGTATCAGCTTCAAGTATAGGATTATACGTGGATACATCAGGAGTAAACTACACTAAATCAATAGAAAATCTTTCAGCATTAACATCAAAAGCTGATTTAATCGTAGGTATTGAAGCTACCGAAAGTACGAACAGCAAATATATACTAATAACTGATCCTAATATAATAAATCCATACAAAAATGCTATAGATTCTACAAAAGGAAAGGTTACATGGACACCATATTCAGCTAGCTTGACTTGGCAAGCCTCAGCAGCATTAGACAATAATAATTCATTGACAGGTCTTGTTATGGCTAAAACTCCTTATACATATTGGGCAGGGAAAATGGCAACGCCAGTTAATTCAACAGATACATACAATTTTCTGAATGGATTGGAACAAAGATACGGTGTAGAAGCTTTAGGTACACGAGAAAGAACTTTATTTCAAAAAATAAATGGAATAGGAAACAACGAAGAAATCCTATTATATCAAGCAATAGACGAAATGATGGGACACCAATACGGAAATACGCAGCAAAGAATCAATGAAACAGCTTCATTACTGGATAAAGAATTTACTTATTTAAGACATGACTGGCGAA
>CAUUWI010000050.1:0-10913 GCA_963548925.1 uncultured Leptotrichia sp.
TATCTAAGTCCTGGAAAGCTGTTTCCAAATTTTGTGCTGTATTTTTTTGCATTTCATCAGCTTTTGCTTCTTTTGCATATTCCAGAACATTTTTTCTGCTTAATTTTACATTTATTTCATTTCCAGTTTTTTCAACTGAGCCATTTATCAATTCAGGTGTTTCTACCTTATCAAAATTTCCATTTATCCCATTTTTAGCTTCAATTACCGTTGAAGACAAAGGTTTTGCCGTAATATATCTTCCGCTGCTCAATGTCTGTAAAGTTGTATTTCCGCCATTTAAATTTACGCTTCCATTGACCGTAAGCTTTGAACCAATTTCAGCTTTTGTTACTGCTCCATTTCCTGCAATGTAATCTCCCGTTATAACAGCTCCAGAACCTCTATTTTCAAAAGTTCCACCATCATTCTGCACATTTATTTTTGAAATAGTTCCATTACTATTTCTTAAACCAATCATTGTTGTTGGATAAGTTATTAACGTCCCATTTTGGCTTATATCAATATTTGAACCATTTTCTCCATATATTTCCAAAGTTCCACCAATTATATCGGTACTTCCATGATAAGTATTATTTCCTGTCAAAACTAAAGTTCCGTTTCCAGATTTCTTTAATCCGCCTTCACCATCAATATCATTTTCAAATATAGAAGTTCCATCCGTAACATTTGCATTAAATTGTCCTCTTAATCCACCTAATGCAGCTCTTTCACCCACAAGCAATTCACTGCTAAATTTAGCAGGCCCTTTTAATGCCTTTGCTTCATCCAGAAGTCCCCATCCAAATATACCATCTACTCCCGGTTGTCCTAAATCTTTTGCTGTTGTAAGTATTGTCTGTTTTAGTTCATGTCCTGTCATCCAAGGAAATTTTTCCTTTACTTTAGCTGCCGTTGCTGTTACTCTCGGTGCTGCAAAAGAAGAACCGTAAGCCGAACAACTAGGCAGTTCACAATCTCCACTTGCAGAAATTGTCCACCATTTTGCTCCTCCTGCTCTTGCAAGATGCACTGGGTATTCATTTCCATCAGGTTTTACTCCAACTACCGCAATCCATCCTCTATAAAGTTCAGGTATATAATGAGGCATTCCAGCTTGAATTGTTGGTGCATTGTATGTTATTATTTTACCATCTTTATCCTTTGTTGTATTTCCTGCCGCCCATACAAATAAAGAGCCATTATTTACTGCCTTTTTATAAAAATCATTTAATTCATCTATCCGTCTATCAAGAATTCTGCTATCATTAACCTGCTTTTCTCTCATAACAGAGGGATATAAATGCGGTTTGTAATTTGAGGAGTCATAATTAGAAAATTCTAAAGCTGTACCAAAAGACTGGTTAAATATCCTTACTCCACGATTATATAAATCTTCATATTTTTCTTTATCTGTTATTAAATAATCTCCTCTTTCCCCAAAACTTACTCCATAAACAAATGATCCTTTAGCCCCGTTTCCACTTTTTCCTGCTAAAATAGTAGCAACCATTAAGCCGTGGTCATTTTCACTCAATGTGCTGTAAACACCTAAAGTTTTTTCAACAGCAGTAAATCTATCTCCAAATTCTTCACTTAATACTTCATTGAATTTTGTTCCAAAATTAAATAATCCTTTGTAAAAATTTTTTGTATCTGCATTTCCACTCAAAAAATCACTATCTAAAACACCTATTTTCACTCCATTTCCTTCGAATATCCTATTATCATTTGGTTTTTCAAAATTATTTTCATTATTTGATCCAGGCTGAGATGGATTTTGTGCATTAGAGTTCCCTGGTTGATTATTTCCTGGCTGAGTTGGATTCTGTGTATTAGAATTTCCAGGTTGATTATTTCCTGGCTGAGTTGGATTCTGTGTATTAGAATTTCCAGGCTGGTTTGGGTTACTTGGTACAGGTGTAACTGAACCTGTCTGTGAAGAACCTCCGCTGCCTCCACCTCCGCCGCAACTTGATAGTGCTGTAATAAGACTGACTAGTAATAGTATTTTTTTCATTTTTTTCTCCTTTATTTTTTTGAATTTAATTAAATTTTATATTTGAATTTTAATTGTTATTATTACAATATTTCAAATTTTACACTACAGTATAACATTTTTATTTAATTTTTTCCATACCTTTTTTTTAAAAAAGTATATATTTTTTATTTGTATAATAAAACCTTTTAAAACCAAACTCAAAAGTTATGACTATTCTATTCAAACCGCAAAAATATTTAATTTTTAGTAATTCGATATTAAAGAAGCTCAAGTATGTATTCAATTTTTTCAAAATTATGATAATAATATTATACCCCGTTTAAAAAGTGGAAGTTATATTTTAATTATTTAGATGCTAGTTTTTAATTCCTTACTAAAAAAGTTTATAATAAATTCGTTATTCAAATGGGATAAAATAGTTAAACATTTAATTTTAGCTAAATTTTTTCATTTTTTTATTTAATTTTAAAATTATTTTTATATTTGTAAGCACAATTACTTTATTTAATAATTTTAAAAAAAATTTATAATAAAATCTTGATACTTTTAACAAATATGATATTATTTAATTAATAAAAACATAAATTTTAATTAGATCCTTGTGATTTTACTCATAATATAAAAAATATCAATTCCAACTTATCTAAGACACTAAAATTAAATCAAAGTTATAATATTAAAATAAAAGAAAAAAGGAGGAAACTATACTCCACAAGGTTCTCAACCAGAACATTCTGATTCATATATTGGTGAAGTAGGATACTGGTATTTCGATAACTGTAAACTAATTTCCAAGTGAAGTAAGAAAATTAAAGCACTTGATTATTTTTATGGTCATATGATGTATTTTGAACGTGAAGGTTAGAATTAAACTCTGAATATAATTCAAAGTGAAATTATCTAATGTTAAGTCAATATAAAAACATAATCTAAAAAACTGAAAATCTAAGTTTATAGGTTATTTTTTTTATTATGAAAGAAAAAATTAAATAACGAGGATATAAAAATGATAGAATTTGAAAGATATGAAGGCAATTTAAAAAAATTTTATGATAAAATTATACCAAAAAAATTCTTGAAATTAAATTGAAAAAGTGTTATCATAAAACATAATAAATTATACAGAAATTGTATAAACAAATAGTTTAAGAAAATAATAATAATATTTGTGTATTATTAGTTTAGAAGAAATGTTGAATCTATTTATTTTAAAAGTAATCTGTTTTATCCGTTATATTTTTTTATTTTGGAAATAATAAACAAATTTTTTAATAAAATCTAAAAAATAGGAGAGAAAATGACAAAAAATGAAAGATTTAAAAAAATATTTCCGATATTAAAAGAGAAGTTTGGTAATCCAAAAGCAGCACTTAAATTTGAAACGCCTTACCAGCTCATGGTAGCAGTAATACTGTCAGCTCAATGCACAGATGCACGCGTAAATATTGTTACAAAAGAACTATTTAAAGTTGTCAGGGAACCAAAAGACATAAGGGAAATGGATTTGGAAACGCTTGAAAAATATATCAAATCAACAGGATTTTATAGGAATAAGGCCAAAAACATAAAATTAAATGCAAAAATGATGCTGGAAAAATATCAGGATATTATTCCAAAGAAATTGGAAAAATTAACAGAACTTCCTGGTGTAGGCAGAAAAACGGCAAATGTCGTTCTAGGAGAACTCTGGAATATTCGTGAAGGAATTGTTGTAGACACACATGTCAAAAGATTATCCAATCGTATCGGCTTTGTAAAAAGTGACAACCCAGAGATTATTGAGCGGGAACTTACAAAATTTATTCCCAAAAAATACTGGTTCATATATTCACATTATCTGATTCTTCATGGACGTGATAAATGTACTGCAAGAAAACCCAAATGTGAAATATGTGAAATAAGAAATTATTGTAAATATAACGAGAAAAACTTGAAATAAAATGAAATTAAGCAATATTATAAATTAAATAAAGAACAAAAATTAGCATACATATTAAAAAAAAATAATATAGAAAGGAAAAAAATGTTTAACAAAGGAAAAAAAATTTTAATTTTAGGAGTATTATTTACAGCTTTATTGTATGCAGAAGGTGAACAGGAAAGTACAAGTACTGGCGCCACTCCAAAAGAAAGTGAAACAACTGTCAGGGAAGAAAGAAGAAAAACTTCTGTCATAAAAGAAACTGATGGACATGGTGAAAGTGAACATTCAACAAGAAAATCGTCTCCAAAGTATTCTGAAAATGGAAGAAAAAGAAAACAAAATGCTAAAAATGAAGAAAAAACTGTAACTGGAAAGGAACATACACCTAAGGTAAGTGAAAGCTCAAAAAACAGTAATAATAAATCTGCAAAGCCTAAAAAGGTTGTAAAGGCAGTCGAACATGAAAAAGAAGGGACTTCTGAATACCAAGGAAAAGTAATAAAATATATTGCAACTGCAGATGGAAAAATCTTAAAAGACGAGATGTCAAGACAGCAGCATCCAATCGCCTCACTTACAAAAGTTATGAATATTATGGTAGCTCTTGACCAAGTAGATAAAGGAAACGCAAAGCTTGATGACAAAGTCTGTTTTACTCCAGATACTGTAAATATGGGAGGAAGCTGGTTAAATGCCAAAGCTGGAGACTGCTACACGTTAAAGGATCTACTTCGTGCGGAAATTATCTACTCAGCAAATAATGCGGCATATATGGTGGCAAAACACATTGGAAAAGGTAATCTTGATAATTTCGTAAAACTTATGAACGACAAGGCCAAAGAAATTGGAATGAACAATACACGTTACTATACTCCTGCAGGTCTTCCAACTTCAATGACAAATAAAGGTATGGATGTCTCCACAGCTTATGATATGTATCTGCTTGGACGAAAAGCAATACAAGATGAAAGAGTCAAGTCATGGACAAGAGAATCTGAATTGGTTTTACAAAATTCTGAAGGTGAAAATGTCGTTTACAATAATAGAAATCATTTGCTAGATAAATTTGGGATTTATGGATTAAAAACAGGATTTCATGAACAAGCGGGATATAATATGATAGTTTCAAGTAAAATAGGAAATCTTGAAATTATTTCAGTTTCACTTGGAAACAAGAGTGATGAAGCACGAACTAAGGATCAGACTGAAGAATTTACACAACTTGAAAAACGTATGGTTCCAGTTTATAAGGAAGGACAAGAAATAAGCAAAAAATTTAAAATAAAAGGCGTAAAAGAAAAAGAAATAATAGGTGTCTTGTCAACTAATGTCTATCAAATTGATAACACAAATTATAAATTTGAAGTGAAGGATTTGGGAATTACAGCTGAAAAAAATGGAATTGCAAAAGGAGATATAATTGGTAAGCTGGAAGTTCTTTCAAATGACAACAAAGTTATAAATACTGTTGATATCGTGGCACAAAGTGATTATAAGAGATTGTCGGCATTTGGACGTATTCTGAGATTTGTAACATTTGGACTGGCATAAAAATAAAAATTAAAATACAAAATATAAACCTCTAAATATACACTGTATTATGATATCTATTTAGAGGTTTTTAATTTAAAAAAGAACTTGAACATTTCAAAAAATTATTACATAAATTTAACTTCAATTCGTCTATTCATAGCTCTTCCTTCTTCAGTATCATTTGTGGCAATTGGATTTCTGTCCCCATTTCCTTTAGTTTCCATTATTTTGTCAGGAGCAAGCCCCAGTTCTATCAATTTTTCTTCTACACTTTCCGCTCTTCTTAATGACAGCTCTCTATTGTATTCTCTAGTACCCTTGGAATCTGTATATCCAGTAATTGAAATTTTATGATTTTTTCTCTCAATATAATTTTTCAATTTCTCCAGTACCGGAGTATACTCTTCTTTTATTGTAGCACTGTTAAAATCAAATTTCAACGCATTTGCATCCAGTACAATAACATCATTTTCTTTGAGTTTATCTTCCTTTGTTTCATCTAAATCATCTACACTTATTCCATCTATCTCGATGGCAGTTGTTCTCATTGCGTTGTTACGTAAATTTGATGTTGTAATTTTTTTAGCTGTTGAAGGTGCAGATACTAGCAGTACAGATAACATTGCAGTTATTTTCGATTTTTTTTCCATATTTGACCTCTCTTTCTTTATTATTTTATTTATTTATTGTTTTTATTTAATTATTACTTTCTAATATTAATTGTATCACATTTTTTTTAATTTTCATAGCAGTTTTTTGAGCGATCTGAAAACATATGGAAAATAAAAAACACTAGATTATATCAAATTTTCTGATATTTCCAATGTTTTTTACCATATTTCTTTACTATGTCCTACAATCCTGCCCCAAATTCAAATCCTTTTCCAGAATATTTAAATTGTGCATTTTTGTCTGGGAACGGAGTTACCCCAAATTTTAATGAAACTACTGGATAATAACCTAGTTTTTTGTTACTTGGTTTATCCCATTTCATTCCTGCTCCAATTTCCCATTCAACATTTTCAAATCTATGAGACAAAGTTGCCATACCCAATGTTATCTTATTAACTTTTTTAGCATACCATGAACTTTCATAAATTTCAGGATCGGAAGACTTTGGTGCCCCATTTTGCACATACTGAATCTTTCCTCCTACCCACCAAGGTTTATCAGGATCCTTTGAGAACATATATTTTCCTTCAATTTCATGTTTTCTAAAATCAAATGTACTGTTACGAGTTGGATTTTTTCTATAAATTCTATCAGGTCTTTCCATTATAAAGGCATATCTGATAAACATTTTTTCCAAATATCCCACTTCAACTTTAAATGTTAGGTCATTAATTTTATCAAAGCCTTTCATTCCAGTCGGATTAGTTGCATCAGAACCATCTATCTGCATATCCATTCCAATTTGGAAATATTTTTTCTGACTTCTCAGATTTTGCAGTTTTTCATTAAAGTCATTCAGGCTGAATTTATTTTGACGATAGTTTTCCTCTTCCACATAACTTTTATATGCTTCTTCCTCTTCGCTGCTCAAAAACAATCTGTCATCACTATTCACCAGAATTTTATCAATCGAAGATTTTCCTGCATTATTAATAGAAAATTCCTGTGTATTTGAATTTCTCACTGTATTTACATTTTGAAGCTGATTTTCTGTTTCAACAATTTCAGTTTCCTTATTTTTTTCCTTTTTCTCCAAATCAGATGCATATTTCGGTTTTGCATTGTTTTCATATTTATATAAAAATCCTATAGTAGTATAATCATTTCCACGGATATATTTGTCATCTGAAGTAACAATTGGAGTATTATTCAAATCTCTGTATGTTTTTTTTCCAAATCCAAGATTAATTCTAAAATAATGATCTGATTCAAACTTTTTATTTTTCATTTTTGAAGTATCATAAACAAATCCTATCCTATGATAATTAGTTTTTAATTTTAATGCGGGCGAACCAAAAGTTGCTATGTTTCCATAAATATCATTTGCTTTATTTACTAAATTTGTATACTCAAATCCCCACTCGTTAAAATTTATTCCAAAATTTCTTTCTTTCAAAGATTCCTTATAAATTTTTTGATCCCATCCAAGACTCGTATTATATGGAAACAACTGCTTATTTTTTTCAGTAAATTTATATAAAAAATTATCTCCTGCATTTGATAAGTAACCGTATTGAATTTCTCTATTAAAATCTTTTTCAGATTTAAAATCTTTAAATTCATGTTGCTCATTATTTGAAAAATCAAAGCTAATAAATCTTTTATTGGCAATATCGGCTTTAAAATAATTTCTAACATATCTATTTTTTAACCAGTTGTCTTTAAAATGTTTATCATCCCTCATAGTTAAATTATAATTGAATGTTACATTTCCAATATGGTAATTAAAATCATTTCTAAGTCCCAATGCATTTGTTGGAACTTCCACAATATCAAAACCATTATATGTTGAACTTCCTGCTCTTGTTTTTTGGAAAGTAACTATCGCATCATTGGTAACTTTTACATCATATTTGTTATTTTTTTTTGCTGTATTATCAAAAAGTGTTGTAAATAGTCTTGTATCGAGTGTAAAAATTCTCATTGTTGGAGTTTTCTTTATAATTTCCCCACTTGCATCCCGCGCAATTTTATAGCCTGTTTCTGAAGTTAAATCCTCAATTTTTCTTCCATCTTTAAATTCAGGTACTCCCAGACTGTTATAATCACGATTTTCAAAAGCTATGTTGTATCCAATAAACGAATTCTTTAAAGGAATATCAATTCTATCATTTCCTACATTAAATCTTTGTGATCTGTATTTTTCATAAATAATTTTTTTAGGACGACGGATTATTTCATTATCCTGATATACCTTATAAATTCTACTTTCATCAGTAGTTACAGGATTTAGAAATAAGGAATTATAATTTTCATTATCCCGTGTGTAATCATATTCGTATTCTTTTTTTCTTATGTCAACTTGCTTTACTTGTGCCCCAAAATATAAAGTATTTGTTAAATTTTGATATGCTGTCCGCGGTTTATATCCAAAAAAATCACTTTTCCTGAATGGATAATAATTTCCAAAAGTTAATCCCCATTCTCTTCTTTTGTCATACGTCACATTTTGCACCCAGTGAACTGTGTTATCTTCACCACGATCACGCATTCCAAGTAATTCCCCATATTCATCTTTATCAGAATCCAAATAATCAAATTTTATTTTCGGTCCTCTAAAATCAATTTCATAACTCCGCTTTTTTCTGTAAGAATTTAAATCTCCAATATATCCTGGATTAATATCAATAAAATCTTCATTATCAACCGTTATTGCAACATCGGAATTTCCATTTGAATATTTTATGCTCTTATATAAATCTACATCCGTTCTACGTGGATCTAAATTATCATCTTCTACAATTTTATCATTTATCTCAGTTAGTGCTTTAAGAGCCTGCTTATCCTGTGTCCAATAATATTTTACATTAAGCTCACCATTTTGTCCAAGTTCCTGATTGATGTTAAAGTCCCAGAATCCAATATGACTATATTTATTCACAAATCCTGTATAGTCATCCTTTAACTCATTTCCATTAACGGCATACATCAAATTTGTTGTAATATTTTGATAATTTAAGTTCCATATCCCATATCCTGCATCAAAAAATTTTCTATTTTCTTTGGCTTTTTTAGGTGAATTTATAACTCTGTGATTCCATTTGAAATCCCATTCTTTCTCATGATTTCCAATAGGAACAACAACTCTGTTTATAAATATGTTTCCTGAATTATTTCCCCAAAAGGCGTAGTCATTTGAAAACTTTAATGCTAATTTCTTCTTCGTACTTAATTCAAAATCCACAAATCCCTGTGCAAGAGGTCCTAAATCATAATCAAATCCCATAATTCCAAAAAATCCCCTATCGCTGTCCATTCCAATATAGGGAAATAGGGTTGCTCTTTGCGTCAATGGCTTTAATGAAGTTACATAATATGGTAATTTAAACCATGTTTTACCGCCAGCAAAAAATCCAATGTTTCTTGCGATAGCTTTTCTGTTTGGATAAATTTCCAACTCACTGGCATTTATTTTGTAACTTGGATTTTCATAGGGACTTGTTGTAAACCATCCATTTTTTATAAAAATCCGCTTATTCCCTTCAACCAAAGTTTCTTCCCCACCGTAACGCAGTTTCAGATTTGTGTCATAGCTTTCTGAATTAAATATTTTTGCTAATTTTGTATCCATATCAAAAATAAGGTTATCAGCCTTTATAATTCGAGAACCTTGAGTAAACTCAACATTTCCAGAACCTGAAATAATGTTCTTATTAGCAATTTTTTTTAATCTATCTGCATTTATGGTATACTCTCCATATTTTACAGTAACATTACCTTCGGTAGTTACCTCTTCTGTTTCCAGATTTATTGTAGATTTTTCTGTTTCCAAATCTATAATTTCTCCAGCCGCTTTCAATTCGCCGAAAAGTATAATATAAAACAGTAAAATAAACAATCCTTTATATCTTATTTTTTCCATATTTTCAACCTTTTATTATTAAATGTAATAGTCATTTTAAAATCGAACTTAAAGTTATGACTATTCTACCTAACCACCTAAACTCCAAGATTATTTAATTTTATTAGCTCGATTTTCAGGGAGCAAGTATAGTTCGATTTTGATAGGATTAGAGCCTAATTTGCTAAATTATACCACATTTTTATCCTTATAACAATTTATTTTATATTTGAAACTCTTTAAGCAAGTTTCTTCTTACAAAATATATTTTTTCCAAAATAATGCCATTTTTTCTATATTTGCAATTACTAATAATATATCACTTTCACTTATTGCAGTATTTGGAAGAGGCATAATATTTAATTCTTCTTTGCTTTTTATTCCAATAATATTCATTTCGTACTTATTTCTCAAATTTAATTCTATAAGATTTTTCCCAACAAAATCCTTTGGTGCTTTTATTTCAAACATTCTATATTTTTCTGAAAACTTAAAATGTTCTGTTATATCCGGCCTTATTACTCCAAGTGCTGTTTCCTTGGCCATCGTTTCTTCTGGGTAAACAACCGATGTCGCTCCAATTTTTTTTAAAATTTTACCTTGCAATTCATTCTTTGCTTTGCAAATTATTGTTTTTATTCCTATTTCCTTTAAAATTACAGTAACAAATACGCTGGACTGAGTATTGTTTCCAATACATACAAAAGCTGTATCAAAATCATCATTAACAACCTTTTTGATTGAATTTTCATCTGTAACATCCAAGGTAATTGCATCACTCACAATTTCATCATCAATTACTTTTTGCACACGTTCTCCCATTTGATCTATCGCCAGTACCATTTTACCATTTTCATATAATGTCTGTGCTATACTTCTTCCAAATGTTCCAAGTCCGATTACTAAATATCCTGCCATTTTTCACCTCTTTTTTATCCTATCAAAATATCTTCTTTTGGATA
>CAUUWI010000051.1:0-10689 GCA_963548925.1 uncultured Leptotrichia sp.
TCCAAAAACAAAAACTTTACTTAGTAAATCCAAAAGTTAAAAATCTTGGATTTGTGTCAATTGGTGGAGAATTCTTTATTAGAGATGTTGTGATGAACTAAATTACTTGATTTAAGAAAACAAAAAAGGAATATAATTTTATGAAAAACAAATTTATCCTGCTTGACAGAGACGGCGTAATAAATGTGGAAAAATCGTATTTGTATAAAATAGAGGATTTTGAATATGAGAAAAATGTAGTTGCAGGACTTCTAAAATTACGTGATTTGGGCTATAAATTTGTTATTATAACGAATCAGGCGGGAATTGCGAGAGGTTACTATACAGAAGAGGATTATTTGAAATTGCAGAATTTTATTCAAAAGAATTTATTGAAAAAAGGGATAAAAATCGAAAAATCCTATTTTTGTCCACATCATCCAAATGCCACTGGAAAATATGGAATTGAATGTAATTGCCGAAAGCCAAATATAGGAAATTTTGAACTTGCGATAAATGAGTTTGACATTGATACTAAAAATTCTTTTATGATTGGTGATAAAATAACGGATTTAATTCCAGCTGAGAAGTTGGAAATAACACCTGTTCTTGTAAAGACAGGATATGGTTTGAAAAGTATGGAAAAATTAGAAAAATTTGGATTAAATCCAATTATTGCAAATGATATTTTAGATTTTGCGAGAATTTTGGAAAATAAAAAATAATTTAAAAAAAATGTACCAAAAAATTTGACAATGAAGATTGAAGAATTTGGAGGTACTTTTTGTTTGTATTATGATAAATTACTACAAATTTATTTTATATTTTCTTTATTATAAATTTAATATTTCATAGAATAATCTTTTAATAAAAAATTTATAAAAATTATTGACTTTTTGAAAAAATGTGGGATAATATTAATGTAGGGAAAAGATAATGTTGAATATATAACAAACAATTGTATAGTGTAATAGCTGTAAAATATGTGTTTAAAAAGTATAATAATAAACTTTTAAAATACATTTTTAAAAAATATTACCTATAAAATTGTAATTTTTTGGTACAAGTTTAAAAAATTTGAATTTGTAAAACTAATATTTTTAAATCTATTTTTAAAATAAAAATTCTATAAATTTAACATAACTTAAAATTTTAAAAATTGATAATGTTTTGTATTTCCCTATAAAGATAGGGATTTTTTCTTATATTCAGCATTTAAGTTAAAATATCGGAGTTTTGGATAATGAATAAATTTATTATTTGAGTGAAAAATTTTAACTTTTGAATATTGGGTACAATATTTTGTAGAATATCGAATTATTTAAAATTTTTGAAATACGGAGGAAGTATTATGAAAAAATTGATGAAAGCCCTTGAAAAACTAGGGATAGTAAACGTGGCAGAAATTTACCGAAACTTGACACCGGCACAACTTATTGAATATGCCTTAATGAGAGGAGAAGGGGTATTATCGAGTACAGGTGCCTTAGTTGTAACAACAGGAAAATATACAGGGCGTTCCCCTAAGGATAAATATATAGTTGATACTCCAGGTATTCACGATAAAATTGCCTGGGGAAATGTAAATAAACCGATTGAAAAAGAAAAGTTTGATTCTATTTACAATAAATTAATTGCATATTTACAAAATAGGGAAATATTTATATTTGACGGCATGGCAGGAGCAGATCCAGTTTGCAGAAAGAAATTCAGAATAATAAATGAACGTGCCAGCCAAAATTTGTTTATTCATCAATTATTAATACGTCCGACGGAAGAAGAATTAAATGATTATGGAAGTGCTGACTTCACAATAATTGCGGCCCCTGGTTTTAAATGCAATGCTAGAATTGATGGAATAAATTCATCAGCTGCAATAATTATAGATTATGAGGCAAAAATTGGGATTATTTGCGGAACTGAATATGCGGGAGAAATTAAAAAAAGTATATTTTCAATAATGAATTTCGTTATGCCTAAAATTAATGTGCTTCCTATGCACTGTTCCGCTAATATGGATCCTAGAACTGGTGAAACTGCAGTATTTTTTGGACTTTCGGGAACTGGAAAGACTACTCTTTCAACAGATCCTAACCGTAAGTTAATTGGTGATGATGAACATGGCTGGTCTAACCACAGTATTTTCAATTTTGAGGGAGGATGCTATGCAAAATGTATAAATCTTAATCCTAAACACGAACCTGATATTTATAATGCAATAAAATTTGGAAGTTTAGTAGAAAATGTTGTAATGAATCCAAAAAGTCGTGAATTTGACTTTTATGATAAAAGTTTAACTGAAAATACAAGGGTAGGTTATCCAGTTAATCATATAAAAAATGCACAAATTCCAGGAATTGGAGGGATTCCAAGTGTTGTAATCTTCCTTACGGCAGATGCCTTTGGAGTTTTACCACCTGTTTCAAGACTTTCTAAAGATGCGGCGATTTATCACTTTGTGACAGGATTTACATCTAAACTGGCTGGAACTGAGCGTGGAATTACAGAACCGCAACCTACATTTTCAACTTGTTTTGGAGAACCATTTATGCCGTTAAATCCTATAGTTTATGCTGAAATGCTAGGTAAAAAAATAGAACTGCATAATACAAAGGTATTTTTAATAAATACAGGATGGTCTGGTGGTCCTTATGGAGTGGGAAATCGTATGAACTTAAAATATACAAGAGCAATGGTTACTGCTGCGTTAAATGGTGAATTGGATGAAGTTGAATATAAACATGATGAAATTTTCAATGTGGAAATTCCACAATATTGTCCAAATGTTCCGAGTGAATTACTAAATCCAATAGACACTTGGGCAAACAAAGAGGCTTATGGTGCGGCTGCAAGAAAATTGGCAAAAATGTTTAGGGAAAATTTTGCAACGAAATATCCAAATATGCCAGAACATATTGTAAATGCAGGACCGATGGATTTTGAATAAATAAAAATAGAATAAAACTTAATATTCATTAAAATATGGAGGATCTTATGAGCAAAGTAAAAATAACAGAAACATCATTAAGGGATGGACATCAGTCGCTTATGGCAACAAGAATGACAACAGCAGAAATGCTTCCAATAATTGAAACTATGGATAAAGTTGGATATCACGCAATGGAAGTCTGGGGCGGTGCAACGTATGATGCGGCAATCAGATTTTTGAATGAGGATCCTTGGGAAAGATTAAGAGAAATTAGAAAAAGGGCTAAGAATACAAAATTGCAAATGCTGCTTAGGGGACAGAATTTATTAGGATATCGACATTATGCTGACGATATTGTTGATAAATTTGTAGAACTTTCAATAAAAAATGGCATTGATATTATAAGAATTTTTGATGCTTTAAATGATATAAGAAATATCAGGCAAGCTTCAGAAAGCACAAAAAAATACGGTGGACATAGCCAGCTTGCAATTTGCTACACAATAAGCCCCGTTCACACAATAGAATATTACAAAAAACTGGCACTTGAAATGCAGGATATGGGTGCAGATTCAATAGCAATAAAAGATATGTCTGGAATTTTGCTACCAAATATGGCTTATGAGCTGGTAACTGAGTTAAAGGCTATTTTGAGTGTACCTCTTGAATTACATACTCATGCAACGGCAGGGTTGTCTGGAATGAGTACATTAAAAGCAATTGAAGCGGGTGTAGATATTGTAGACACTGCTATTTCTCCATTTGGTGGAGGAACATCACAGCCACCTACAGAATCGCTTGTAAGAACGTTGCAAGGCTCAAAATACGATACAGAATTAAATCTTGAAGTCTTGAAGGAAGTTGCTGAATATTTTAAACCTATAAGAAAAAAATACATTGATAACGGAACATTAAATCCAAAAGCCCTGTTAATCGAACCAAATATTATAGAATACCAATTGCCAGGAGGAATGCTCTCAAACTTGTTATCTCAATTGAAAGTGCAAGAAGCAGAGGATAAATATGAAGATGTCTTACGTGAGATTCCAAATGTACGTAAAGATTTGGGATATCCTCCGTTAGTTACTCCAATGAGCCAGATGGTTGGAGCTCAGGCAGTCTTAAATATTCTGACAGGTAGAAAATACCAGATGATTCCAAAGGAAATAAGAGATTATGTAAAAGGAATGTATGGAAAACCACCAGTTCCAATTATTGATGAAACTAGAAAACTCATAATTGGAGATGACAAAGTGTTTAATGGTCGTCCTGCTGATTTACTGGGAGCTGAATATGAAAATATGAAAAATGAAATTGGCGACTTGGCAAAATGCGATGAAGATATACTGACTTATGCGTGTTTCCCACAAGTTGCAAGAGATTACTTAGAAAGAAAATATATTGGAAAGGAGGTGGAAATTCACGAAATTAATGGATTTTTTTAAAATTTTACAAAATAAAATAAAGTATTTTATTTAGTATTGTTTATATGGAAAAAGAGGTGAAAAATGAACTTAGATATAGAATATTTCAAAAAGAAATTAATAGAAATAACAGAATGGTATGAAAATACAAGATGGAACAGAAAAGCTTTACTTGAAAAAATAACAGAATTAAATATGGAAATAAATAAAACTCGTGATTCAGAAAATTTAATCGATTGGGACAAATTAACTTATACGGAAGAAAAAATTATAAGTGATATGGTTCATTTAAGAAACAAGATGCAGCTTTCTCATAATGAAAGATTTGACAGTTATTACAAAATCTATTAAAACGGCTAAGTTGTTTCAAAATTGAATTTTATCTATTAAGGCAAGGATTTCTCTATTTTTATGAATAGATGATGAATTGCCTTTTTCTTTATTAAAATTGACTATGTAAATAACTAATGTTATAATACAGTAGTTATTCAATGAACTGATTTTCAATATTGTAATTTTTGACAATTTTAAAATTAGATTTTAATTAAATTTTAGGAGGTATTATGAAAAGAAACATTTTAAGAAGTTTATTATTGTTAGCTATTTTGTTATTTACAATTAGCTGTGGTAAAAAAAATAATACAATAAAAATTGTATTTTTACCAAATGAGACAAATGATTCATTGAAAAAATCAAGAGAAGAATTTGCCAAAGTTGTTCAGGAAGCGACTGGCAAAAAAGTGGAAATTGTTACAACTACCGATTATAACATAACAGTAGAAAATATTGTTTCTGGGCAATCTCAAATTGCGTATATCGGTGCAGAGGCATATTTGAATGCCAGACAGAGAACAAAAGACATTGAAGCAGTACTTACTAATGCAGGAAAAAGTGGAACATTGGAAGACGCCCTTTATTACAGCTTTATTGCAGTAAGAGCAGAGGATGCAGCAAAATACCGTTCAGGAGACGGATATGACCTTAAAAAGTTGAAAGGAAAATCAATAGGATTTGTTACAAATAGCTCTACATCAGGATTTAAGATTCCAGGAAACTTGCTTGTAAAAGAATTTGGATTAAAAAACACTGATGAATTATTAGGAAATAATGTATTTTCAAAAGTTATGTTTGGAAATTCGCATCCTGGAACGCAAGTTTTATTATTTAAAGGAGATGTTGATGTTGCAACATTTGCCATTCCAAAATCATTTACAATTTATGAGCTGACAGCTGGAAAAGACTTCAATTCAGGAGCCACATATAGAGTGAAAAAAGGAGCAGTTGCACCATTTGGAGATTATGCCGGAAAAAGTTTTACAGTTATAAAATCAATCCCTGTTTATAACGGAGCAATTGTATTTAATATAAGAACATTGGCAAAAGAAGATCAGGAAAAAATTAAGAAAGCTCTAATGTCTAAATCAACAACTGACAATCCTCATATTTTCAGCGATAAAAAAAGTAAAGTAAGAGGACTTTTCTTAAAAGAAAATCCCAATGTAGGATTTGTAGAAACAAATACAGCTTGGTATGAAGGAATGAAAAATATAAAATAATAAAATTGAGGGGAAAATATGCGTTTAGATAAGTTTTTAAAAGTAACAAGAATCATAAAAAGAAGAACTGTGGCAAAAGAGCTTGCAGATAATGGAAATATTGTTGTAAATGGAGATGTGAAAAAATCTTCTTATGATGTGAAAAAAGGCGATATTTTTGAAATAAAATATTTTAATAAAAATATAAAAGTAAGAGTTTTGGATTTGCCACTTGAAAGTTTAAAAAAAGAATTTATTGATGATTATATTGAAATAATTTAATAAATTTTTTAGAATTTTTATATAAAAAATAATCTTTATAACCTTTAAAACTACTTAATATCAATAGTCAAAATTTCTAATAAATTTGGGGAAATATTAAATCTTTATTATTGTTTTCACTTGTTTTTTATAATAAATGGGGTATAATTATAATGGGAAAATAAATTATACAAACAAGGAGAAGACTTATGAAAGTGACTGATATTCGTATTAGAATTGGAAAGCAAGCAGAAGGTAATGAAAGATTACGGGCGTACGCCGACATCACATTTGACGATAGTTTTGTTATTCATGGATTAAAAATAATCGATGGACAAAATGGACTTTTTGTGGCAATGCCATCAAGAAGAATGCCAAATGGAGAATTTAAGGATATTGTTCATCCTATAAAACCTGAACTACGTGCTGAAATAACAAAAGTTATTTTAGAAAAATTTGAGCAGGGAAATAATGCTCAAACCGAATAATTAAATTTTTTAACAAAAAGTACACCTAAAACTACTAAAATTATATATACATGTAATACTAATATCAGTGGTGTACTTTTTAAATTTTTTTAAAAATGTTAATTCTTATCTTTTTTCATAACTGGTAAATATAGCAAAAATTCAAAAAATATCATTGTCAATATCAAAACAATATCATATAGCCAAATTGGTTCTATAAATTTCACTATTGAGATAATATGGCTTTTTAAGAACATAGCATTTATTTCCTTAAAAATATAATTATAAATAAATGCGTAAAGAAATATTAGAAGCAATGTGATTATTGATTGAAAAAATCCTCTTTTCGTCGGCTCATCATTTAAATATTCATATCCAAAAAAAGCTGCCAAAATAATAAGTGCATGCATTATCATGAAGATATATACATAATAATTGTCATGATAATATATTATTCCTGGTAGTATTAATGCCAGAACTGGTCCAAAACTCAAATAATATACGACATTATATAAAAATTTAGTTTTAAAAATCAAATATAATCCTGCAAAAATCGCTGCGAAATTACAAAGATGGACAGGCGTAACATTAGTTATTGGCTCATTTTGATACATTAACCTGTAAATTGAGTCTACTGTTTTAAATATTAATAAAAAGCATCCTAAAAATATTGAATATTTTTTTATATCCAGATTTTTAAAAATTTTAGGAATATAAAATAAAAATATACAAAATAAGATTGATACAATAAAAGTTTCTATATGAATAGGACTAAAATAAGTAAAAGTCAAAATTTCTCCTTTCTAAATTCTTATTTTTAAGAAATTAATTATTTATTATTTTCTACATTTAAGAAAATTACACTTCCTAAAATCTTTTTATAAATTTCAAATATTCCAATTAAAATTCTGTAAACAATAAGAATAATTATTACTGTCATAGCTGAATCTAGTGATTTTAATGCAATGATTGAAGCAGTCGTTGTTAAAGCAACTGATACAATAACTGAGATTATATTTATTAAAAACAAAGGTAAAATGATTCTTATTCTATTACCTTCTAGTAGTCTTGCATTTTTTTCAAATGCAGTTGTCAAGCTTACATTTCTTGATAAATATATTTGTCTAAAAAATGCCGCAAAGTAGGCAAGCGCAAATATAATTGCGATACCCGCTATTCCCAAAGGCTTTATATAATTGCTTGTAAACGTCATAATTAGAGCCAAAATTATGGATCTTAATAATATATCTTTTCTTGTTAGTTCATTTTTCTTATCAATTCTATTGATAACATCATTTTGAAACAGATTTAAAGCATACTCTATTACAATTACAATTAAAAGATTTGTTAACATGTCAATTAATGGTAATTTAGGAAAAGGCTGTTTAGCATTAGAAGCTCTTACCATAGTAATGAATGAATTATACATTGTATATCCGCTAAGCGCAAACAATGCCATAATTGAAGGTAAATGTTTCTTGTCCTTGCTAAGCATTTCCTTTAAAACTGCAAAAGATTTTATAAAATATTCTTTTTGTGTTAAATCTTTATTTTTTAATGATTCATTTATTTCTTTCATTTTTACCTCATTTCTATTTTTTATGATTTTTTTAATTCTTATGCTTGAAAATTTTATTCGAAATTTTTCAATGCTGTTCATTGTTTTATTTTTGAAAACATCCAGTCTTTTATACCTGGAATATTATAAGCCACTTTCCAAGTTCCTGCATGTTCTGAATCAGGATTAGAATTTTTAGCCAAATATGGATTTGTTCTCTTTTCAAGTGTTGTATATTTAATATTTGATTTTTGAGCCATTACCTTTTTTGCACTTTCTAAAAATTGTTTATCTGTATAGTCTGCTTTCCACGCCTCTCGTGTTACGGTTGCCCCTTTTTTAATAAGTTCACTTGTAATTGCATTCATTCCTGGATAAGCTTTTGCATCTCCAGTCGAAACCATAATCCATAAGTTGTTTTTTGCCATAGGAGCGACTTCTTTTTCATTCCATTGGCATGCAACTAGATATGAAGCGGCAAATAGTTCTGGATATTTGTAATTCATGACAATTGCCATCATTCCGCCCATTGATTGACCAGTTGCATAAATTCTTCGGTTATCAATATTGTATTTTAAAAGTAGATAGTCTCTCATTAAATTGACCGTTGCTTCTAGATCCTTTGTTATATTTCCGTTATCATCCACAACCTGTTTTGAATATTGAGGAGCCAATACAAAAACTTCATTTTTTTTCTGCGTTTCAGGAGTAGCAAATGAAATAGCGCCATTTCCTTGTAGTAAAGTAGATTTTGTATCTTCGCTCAAGACACCCATATCATGCATAAACAGCACAAGTGGATATTTTTTATTTTTATTATAATTTTTGGGAATATAAAGATTGTATTTAACGTTTACCCCAGTTTTCGGATCTGTAAAAACAAATTGCTTAAAGTTTTCAACAACAAGGTCCTTTGTTTTATTATTTTCAAGAATCGCTATATTTTTTTCTATTTTTTTCCCATTTGTAAATAATATATCTTCTTTTTGCGTGATTCTCGAAGTAGCTCGTTTCATTTGAAATCCTATTTCCCGATTACCTTCCACACGGAGTGAAGCTTTTTCATCGTTTTGATTTAGCTCAATAATGATATATCTTCCATCTTTTACAACGTCAGTCCGTTCGGGAGAATTATTTGAATAAATTTTTTTCACAGTTCTATCTGATACAGCAAAAGTATCTTTCTTCAATTGAGAATTTACAACTTTCTCATTAAATTCTACAATGATATGTGTAATTTGCTGTCCTGTTCCAAACACTTCTGTTACAGATGTTACATTTCTAATACCTTTAGGATATTTTATTTTTTCCAGTTTTAATGTAGTAGTTTCTGCAAAAATTTCCGCTGTCGATAATAGTATTACAAACATTGTTAAAAATAATAATATTTTTTTCATTATTTTCCTCCTTTGACATTTTTTATTCTCTCTTTTTATTATGATAATCAAAAGCCTTTCTTAAATTTTACCACAATTTTTTTAGATTTCAAAATTTCTTAAGGAATAAATTTTTATTTTCAAAATAATAGTTAGTTAAATATTTTATTCTTTTACAATATTTAAAAAATCTGTTTTTCTTGTTTTCATTATTACAAATGCTTCATTAGTTTCTTCATCACTCTTCTTTTTATTTTTTATACTTTCGATAGTTATAACCTTTTCTACAAGTTGCATTGAAATTTTTTTATTTAATTCTATTATTTTCTCCTGTGCATTTTTTAAAAAGTACAGTTCAAAATGATTTCTTGTTTCAAGAATTCTCTGAATTTTATGTTTTTCAGCAAATAATTTTAATTTAATGCTTAAAATGAATTTTTTCATCTGCTCTGGAATTTTTCCAAACCTATCTCTAATTTCATCAAGCAAACCAGTTAATTCGCTGTCTGTTTCCAGCATTGCAAAACGTTTATAGATATTTAGCCTTTCATCTTTTTGAATATATGTTTCTGGAATAAATCCTCTTTCATTCAAAATAATTTCCACATTTTCAATTTTTTCCACAAATTCGCCCTTTTGTTTGCGAATTTCCTCATTTAACATTTTTATATACAAGTCATAACCAAAAGTTTCAATCGTTCCGTGCTGCTTATCTCCTAAAATTTCTCCAGCACCACGTATTTTCAAGTCTTCCATTGAAATTTGAAAACCTCCTGATTTTATTCCTTCCACTTTTAGCATGCTTTCTTCCTTTAACCGCCCCTGCTTTGTAATATTTCTCGTTTTTAATAAATAACAGTATCCTTGCCTGTTGCTACGCCCTACACGCCCTTTTAGCTGATACACCTGCGATAATCCTAGACCAGTAAAGTTTTCAATCAAAATAGTATTGGCATTTCCCACATCAATTCCATTTTCAATAATTGTTGAAGCAATCAGAATGTCAAACTGCCCATTTTCAAAACGCAATAACTTATCCTTAATTTCCTTTGGCGGAAGCTGTCCATTTATAAATTCAATTTTTACAAAGTCTGGAAGCATTTCTTTCAGTTCCTTCAATTTTTCCTTCATATTTTTTACATCGTTATAAATATAAAAAA
>CAUUWI010000052.1:0-10579 GCA_963548925.1 uncultured Leptotrichia sp.
CACCTGTATTTGGTATTTCTAATATTTTTTAATAAGAAGTATTATTTCTCCACTCCAAAATCTCATCAAAATCCCCAAACTCAAAAAACTCAATTCCATTCTCTTTACAAAACTTAATCGCCCTAGTTCCTTTTCTCACAAAAGCAAAATCAGCCACTTCCAATGCCTTGTAATCAGATGGACCGTCGCCCACAAAATAAGTTGTGTAGCCCTGCTTCTGATAATTTTCCACAGCTTCTTTCTTGTCAACGCCGTAATAGCCTTCCTTGTCTAAAAATGGATTTTTCACAGTAATTTCGTTTTTATCAGCTTCATTAAATTTTAAATCATTCGAGATAACTTCGCTGTCTGGCAAGTTTATTCCATATTTTGACAGAGTTCCCTGCACATTCAGCCTTGCACCTGCACTCACAATTTTAAATTTAATTCCACTTTTTGCAAAATTTATAAAAGTTTCGTCGATTGGCACATTTTCCTGTAAAGTCTTAATATACTGCTCTTTTGTTATATTTAGGGAACCTAGCCCATTTTTTATAAATTCTCTTATGGAAAACTCTCCGGCTCTGTATCTTTTTCGCAGTTCTTTTTTAAATTCGGGCTGGTGTGCTTCAAGTAAGACGTCTGTTGAGTCCTTTTTGCTGATTGTTATGTCAAAATCTATTAAAAATATTGATTTTTTATTATTTTCCAAATTTTTCCTCCTGCCAGAAAATTTTATAAATTTTTCAGATATTTGATTTCATCTTCATTCAAGGCACGATATTCTCCCACTTGCAAATGTCCAAGCGTAAGTTCTCCCACTTTAATCCGTTTCAATGAATTAACCGTGTATCCCAATGTTTCCAGCATTTTTCTTATCTGTCTGTTTCTTCCCTCAAAAATCGCAATTCTAAGTTCCTTTTTGTCAATTTTCTTAACTTTCGCAGGTGCAGTCCTTTTTCCATCAATCACAACTCCATACTGCAGTGCTTCAATATCCTTATCTTCAAGTTCACGGCTCACTTTTGCAATGTAGCTTTTGTATAATTTTTTTCGTGGGTGCATTACATGATTGTATATATCCCCATCATTACTGATTATGATTAACCCTTCCGTCATAAAGTCCAGCCTTCCGTAAGTAAAAAGTCTGGCACGTGATTTTATAAAGTCCACTGCAAGTTTACGCCCAAATTTGTCCTCATTTGAACAAAGCACTCTTTTTGGCTTATTCAGAATATAATATTCGTATCTTGTGTTAAGTCTTACTCTTTCTCCGTCAATTCTGACAACATCCTCAGGCTTCACATCCATCCCGATAATTGCTTCATGCTTATTTACTGTAACTCTTCCTTCATTTATTAGCTCATCAGCCTTCCTACGTGAACAAAATCCCGTTTCAGCTATAAATTTATTTAATCTCATTCTATTTACCTCTTTGTTTTATTTTTATTTATATATCTTTTTCAGTTTTTGTTTCTAATTTTGAATCTTCTTTTTGATTTAAGTTTTCTGTTTTACCTGTATTTTTTTCATTTATATTTTTGTTTTCAATATTTTCAGCTTCCCTATAAAGCAGCTCAATTTTCTTGAACTGTTCTTTTCCTGGCAATTCCTGTCTTCCTCGAATATTCAGATAACTGTAAAAATCATCTGTCACTTCATACAAATTCGGTGTTCCAGCCGTTTTTTTCCGTCCGGAAATATAAATCAGTTTTCTTTCTAACAGGTTTGACATAGTCTTATCTACACCGACACTTCGGATTTGCTCTATTTCCGCCTTAGTTATAGGTCCTTTGTATGCGATGATTGCCAATGTTTCCATTGCTGAACGGGATAATTTTTTTAATTTCATTTCTGGATTGAAAAATCTTTTTACATCAGAGCCAAAAAGTGGATTTGACACTAAACACACAATTCCATTTTCAATTTTTAAGTTTATTCCAGTGTTTTTTCTTTTTTCCTTCAGACTTAACAATATTTCTTCCATCTCAAAACTTTCCATTCTGTAAAACTGTGCCAGCTCCTTAACCGTTACCATTTCCTTCGATAAAAAAATTATAGCTTCTACTTTTTCTTCAATATTGCTAATTTTATTTATATTTTTTTCATTTCCTCTGTCATTTTCCATATTTTACCATTTTTCTTAAACATAAATCTAAATTTTTATTTAAAATTTTAGGGAATTCTCTTTTACCTGTAACTTCAGAAAATTCCCCTAAATTATTTATTCATAAAATGAATCAAAATGATTTAATTTTAAAATTAATATTCGTGTGTTGGTGAAATGATAACATTTTTATATCTATCAAAATCATCCAATACTTGTGCAATCCCTGTTACAACTGCGTGAATCGCATCATCTCCAACAGTTACTTTTAACAACAATTCTTTTTCAATTCTTTCTTTCAAAATCCTAATTGTTGCTCCACCACCAGATAAATAAATTCCTGTTTCATAAATATCTGCTGCTACTTCTGGCTCAATTTCCTCTATTGTAAGTCTAACTTCATCAATAATCGCATCAATATGCTTTCTAATTGCTCCTTCAATTTCAGATGCTTTTATTTTCATACTTTTTGGAAGTCCTACACCTAATTCACGTCCTCTAATTTCATATTCAAAATCAGAATCATCTTGACTTATTGTGTTCATTTTTAATTCTTCTGCTGTTCTTTCGCCAATTAATAAATTATGTTGTTCTTTTACAAATTCCATAATATCTTCATTTAAATGATCTCCAGCAATTTTAATTGATTTTGATAATGCCGCTCCACCAGATACAATAAATGCAATTTCTGTAGTTCCTCCACCTATATCAACGATTAAATGCCCTTTTGGCTCAAACATATCAATTCCAACACCGATTGCAGCTGCTATTGGTTCTTCAATCAAATAAACTTCTTTGGCTCCAGCATCTTTTACTACTTCGATTACAGCTCTTCTTTCTACTTGTGTAACTCCGCTTGGCACACAGATAATAACTCTTGAACTTTGAAATCTATCTTTTTTTATTCTATGCAAAAATTCTTCAAGCATTCTTTCAGTAACTTCATAGTTAGAAATTACTCCATTTTTTAATGGACGAATAATTTCAGTATGTTTTGCTGTTCTTCCAATTATTTCTTTGGCTTTTTCACCGATATGTTCCAATTCTTCGGTTTTTTTATTAATTGCCACATAAGTTGGCTCGTCTACCTGAATCCCTTCTCCCTTTACATACACGACAGTATTCGCTGTTCCCAAATCAATTGCTATATCCCTTGTAACTTTTGGTGACATATTGGTTTTAAACAAATCAAAAAATTTCATCTATTCCTATCTCCTTTATTTTTTGTTTTATAATAATCTAAATTTGACTAAATGTGCATTATAAATAATTATTATATTTATTCTTAAAGTATTTTACCATTTTTTTTAAATATACTCAAGCAACTTTAAACATTGAATTGCTATAATTTTCAATTATTATGAAAAATTTATCTATTTTTTATTTTATATCGTCAATATTATCTGTTATTATCTGATCATCATAACTTATGATACCAGCTTCTTTTAACTGGTCATAAATTCTTGAAGCTCTGACAAATCCTATTTTTAATTTTTTTTGTAATAAAGTAATTGATATTTTATTTTTTTCCTGTTTTATAATATTTATTGCATTTTCAAAAAAAGGATCGGTATCATTCATTTCTTCTTCAGACTCTTCCAGAATTTCATTTCTATATTTCACTTTTTTAGCCGCCTTTAGTGTATCTGTCAAATTTTTGACTTCTTCATCTGAAATATATGCCCCTTGAATCCTTTCCAATTTTGAAGAACCATTTGCAAGTAACAGCATATCTCCCTGTCCTAATAATTTTTCTGCTCCTGAAGTGTCTAATATTGTTCTCGAATCAATTTGCGATCTTAGTGCAAAGGAAATTCTGCTTGGAAGATTAGCTTTTATCATTCCAGTTATGACATCTGCGGACGGACGTTGAGTTGCTACAACCAGATGTATTCCCACCGCTCTTGCCTTTTGTGCAATTCTTGCAATGGATTCTTCTACACTTTTAGACGCAACCATCATCAAATCTGCCAATTCATCAATTATTATAACAATATACGGCATTTTTTCCACATAGCTCAATGTATTATATTTTTTTATATTTCTTACTCCATTTTCCATAAGCTGCTTGTATCTATTTTCCATTTCATTAACTGCCCATTTTAGTGCAATTGCCGCCTGTTGCGGATCTATAATGACTGGAACTAGCAAATGCGGTATATCGTTATATGGCATAAGTTCCACCATTTTAGGATCAATCATTATGAATTTTACTTCTTTTTCAGATTTTTTAGAAATCAATGTTGAAATCAGTGTATTTACAGATACTGATTTTCCCGAACCAGTCTGTCCCGCTATCAATAAATGCGGCATTTTCGTAATATCTATAAATTTATCCCGTCCAACAATATCTTTTCCTAATATTACCTTTAATTCTCCGCTGTCCAGTTCCTTATTCTTTATAATATTTGAAAAATGAACAGGCTCCTTTATTTTATTCGGAGTTTCAATCCCAATAGTATTTTTCCCCGGAATCGGTGCTTCTATACGAATGCTTTCCGCCGCCAGATTCATCGCTATATCATCTGAAAGTCCAGTAACTTTACTTACCTTCACACCTTTTGGAATAACAATTTCATATCTTGTAATAGTAGGTCCATATTCATAATTTACAACTTTTGCTTCTATTCCAAATTCTTTTAGTACATTTTCCAGATGGCTCACATTTTCTTTTATTCCATCTTCAATTATTTTTCTTTTTTCAATATCCATAGGTTTTGACTTAAAGATTTCAGCGATTGATTTTTTCACAATGTCGTCATAACCTTGATTGTTATCAAACATAGCATTAATTTCTCGCAATTTTTCTTCAAAGCCTTTTTCTGATATATCAGCATTCTCAAATGCCTCAAGTTTTGGAAATTCCTGAAAATTTGGATCCAGCTGCTCAGAATCAAATTGCTGAGAATTTTCATCTTTTTTATTTGAAGCTACGATTTCCAGTTTAGTTTCCCTTTCATCAGCTTTCTTTTCGGTTTCATTGTTTTTCTCATCTTTTAAATTATCCGCTAAGGAATCTGTATTGACTTTTTCTTCAGATTTTTCCAATTTTTTTACATTTTCCAGCTGATCTACAAATTCTTTCGCTTCATCAGCTTTCATTTTCTCATTTTTTAAATTTTTTGATTTTTCCAAATTTTTCTGATTTTCTTTTTCTTCAAAAATTTCAATCCATTCCTTCTCTTTTTCTGCCAACTCTTCCTTAGAATAAACTTCTGTCTTTTGTAAAAAATTATTCTTTGGTTTCTTGGAAATTTCAAAACTTAATTTTTCATTTCTGGACTGAATAATCTTTGCCTTCAGCATTTCTCGTTGATAACGTTTAAAGTCCGTCTTTTTTAGATTTTCTGCATATTTTTTGGCAGCCAGTTTTCTTTTTTTCTCTTTATACTCATCACTTTTATAATACTTTATAACTTCCTTAAAAAGTTCATAGCCAAGTTCAATCAAATCTTTAATTAAAAAGCATAAACAAATTATCATTAGAAAAACTAATGCTATTTTTACTACATTCATATGTATAATTTTATAAAGAGGCATTGACAGCAATGCTCCCACCACTCCGCCACTTTCACCATTAAACCCTATTTCCAACAGTCTTCTTCCTGCTTCAGAAAAGTTTCCTGACAACTGCTTTCCAGCAATAGAATTAGTAATCATCAGCATGGAGAATAACAAGAATATTCCACCAGCTGCTACAATTTTTCCTTGTGATATATCAACCTTAATTTTTTCGTAGAAAAATATGATTATTCCGTATGCCATAGCCGCTATCGCTATAAACCAGGTCATTTTCCCAAAAATCAACAAAATTCCATACAATATAAGGGAAAAAATATTTTCTCCGCCACTATCGTTTAGCATATTTGACCTATTTACTAACAGCAAAATCAGTATAAGCCCCACAACAAACCATATTATACCTTCGATTTTTCTTTTATCCATTTTGCTTCCTTTCTAAAAATTTTTTATTTTCATTTTTTCCTATTATCTAATACATTTATAAAATAATAATATACAAATTAAACAGTTATACTTTTTAATTCAGTTTCAAAGTAATTTTACTATACAAATAAAAATATTTCTCGAATATTTTTTATAATATCATACATTATACTATATTTTTTCAATTTTGTCATTTTTTTATTTGACTTATTCAACATCTAATACTAAACCCCATTTAAATAACGAACTTATTATAAACTTTTTTAGTAATGGATAAAAGCCTAATATTTTAATATAATTTTCGCTTTTTAAACGGGGAATAGTATAAATTTCGATATTGAACTGCTCCTGCTTATATTTGTTAAAATCTAAAAATTTCCATATTTTAATTATTTCCCAATTTTTTTCATTAACCTTATTTTTGAAATTAATTTTTTTTAAATTTAATATTGATTTTTTTTAAAGTCAAGGTATAATAAAAATAAGAAGATAGCTACTTTTTTCACACATAATTCAATACTTTCAAATCAATTCACATAAAATATTAAAACAGAAAAAAATAAATAAAAAATATAAAGATTCATTCAAGAATCGAAGGAGGAAGGTCATAAAAACTAAAAATTCGAGAAAATTAAGAAACTTAATGCTATTAACATCATTATGTGCCATTCTAAGCTGCTCATCTGGTGGCGGTGGCGGGAGCGGAAAATCCTATATAGGAAATAACACACCAATCAATCCGCCAATCGTAAATCCAACCCCGGGAACACCACCAGTAACACCTGGAAGTTCAGTAACACCACCACCGGTAACACCGCCAGTTGTTGTAAATAATACAAGGTTTACGACAACGCCTGATATTACAAAGCTTAAGGAAGGAATTTATAACAGGATTAAGTATACTCAAGATAATGACAATGTTGTATATAATGGACATACCACTATTATAGGAGATAGGAAATATGGTTTTAAATTGTACAAAAACGAGTCTATTATTATACAACCTTCAACAATAATGAATGTAAAAAAGGATGGAGCCGCATTTAATATACCGTTTCTTTATACTACTAGTACTAGTGCAACTGAAATTAGGAATATATTGAGTGATTAAATAAAGAACGCTCATAATCTGAAACTCAATATGGAGCCTGATTCTAATTTTCTTTTAGTTGAAAATACAATTATAAAATTATCAGATTCTGATTTTTCAAATATTATACCTGATGCTTTAAAGTCAAAAATTAATGGAGATAAATATAACGAAGTAAAATTTATTAACACTGGACTTGAAATTGATGAAGATATAAATCTGGATGATAACAATAACAAATATTATAAAAAATTATCAAATATAAAACCAGTTAAAATTACTTTGAATAGCGGTAACAAGATAACAGGAACAAAGGATGGTCAGGTTGGAATAAAAGCAAATGATGAAGTTGTAAATGATAGAGATAGAATTAAACTGACAGGAAAAAATTCAGTGGCATTATTTTCTAAGAGAGATATCTATAATCGTGGTTTCATAGAAGTGGGAGAAGATTCTATTGCACAATATACTTTTTATGATACAGCAGATGCTCCCCATAGCTCGAGAGTAAACAATAATAGTGAAAATATCACATTAGGAAAAACTTCCACAGGAATACGTATGGACAGGGAATATAAAAATATCGGTGGAAAAGCTTATAATAGCAAGAACAGTAAAATTTCCAGTACAGCAGAAAAGGTTACTGGAATGATGGCATATACAGCGAATAAACAACATCCTACAGGAGATACTAATGATTTTGAAATTGGAAACTATGGAGAAATAAATCTTTCAGGAGATAAATCTACAGGAATGTATGTGGCTGGAAACGGTTCAACAAAAATGTATAATAAAGGTAAAATTATAATGGGAAATTCATCTGACAGAAGTAATCCAAGCATAGGAATGTTTTTTACCAATCCACTTACTACAGGATTAAATGATAATCATGGAATTATAGAAGTAGGCGAGAACTCCATAGGAATGGCTGGAATAAATGGTGGAATAGTAGACAATATAGGTATAATCATTATTGAAGGTGCCGGTGGTATAGGAATGGTTGGAATAAATTGTGAAAAATTATTAAATGGAAATGATATAATTATTAAAGCTAATAATGGTATAAGAATGTATATTACTGATGGAACTGAAGGTATCAATAATTCTATGATAAAAACTGAAGGAACAGGTCTAAAGGATGTAATAGGAGTTATCGTTGGAAAAGATTCCAAGTTTACAAATACCATATTAGGAAGAATTTTGATTGAATCTGAAAATGGTAAGGGAGTAGTATTTGAAAAAGGAGCAGTTGTAGTAAATGAGGGAGTGATTGGAGTCAATAGAACAAAGGTTGATCCAGAAGAAGTGGCAACAAGACCGATAACCATAAAAACTTTATCAGACAGAATAGCTCCTGTGAAAAGTGACCTTGGAATATATATGAACTCCCTAGGAAAGACAAATCCTATAGAAGGACTGTCTAACCTTGGACTTGACAGTGCCGACCTTCTAATAGGGGCAGAAGCCACTGAAAAGACTAACACTACAGAAGTTACAGTCGGACAGGATGTGTTAAAGCCTTTCAACGATTCCATGCACGCAAGCAGAATTGCTGACTGGACAGTGAAATCAGGATCTCTAATTTGGGAAGCCGAACCTGAAATTAAAGATAATAGAATTGAAAAAGTTACCTTGAAGAAACAGTCCTATACAAAATTCGCTGATGAAAGGACAGAAGGCGTGGCAAGAGGGCTTGATGAAAAATACATTGTAGCAAGCGAAAAAGACAAAAAAGTATTCAATTACATGAACACACTAAGAAACGCTGAAAGCCTAGGAAAAGTTTACAGCGAAATTAACGGAAGCCAGTACATAAACGTTCAGCAGAGAATTAACCAGACCGACAATCTTTTGGACAAGCAAATCTCATACTTGCAAAAAGAAAATATCGACAAGGCTGGACACCACATTACAACATTCTTTGACAGGAACAGGCATGACTTCAAGACTGTCGAAGTGCCAAACACTACAAGTACAGCTTACGGAGTTACATACTTATTCAACAATACTGACAGCCGATGGGGAATCTTTGGCGGTGCGGCAATAAACAGATACAAGTTCAAGGACACTGCACATTCGAGAGAAAACATCACGATGTTTAAGCTTGGAGGTTACAAGACATTTGATTTAAACGGCGTTGACTGGACTTTGAGCGGAGATGTCTTTGCATCGCACAACGACATGAAACGTAGATTCATGGTAGGAACCGACGTCTATGAAAACAAGGCTGACTACACTATGGATTCTCAGTCAAGAACGAAATCAGCAAGACTTACCGGATAGGTGAAAACGGTACTGCCAGACCTTACGGAGCATTGAAACTGGGCTACGGAAAATTCAGCAGCATCAGGGAAAAAGACGGAACTATGGGAATGGACATCAAGGGAAACAGCTTCCATTCAATCAAGCCTTCCGCAGGTATAGAGCTTGCATACACGAAGGAAATATCAAACAATGCCAAATTCAAGGCAGCGCTGGATCTTGCCTACGAGCATGAGCTTGGAAAAGTTGACCGAAAGGAAAATGAGATGAAATTCATAAATACAAACCAGGTTTACAGACTGAAAGCGGCAAAAGACGAACGCCGAGGAAACTTCAGAAGCGGACTTAAAGTCGGATTTGAAACAGGAAACTTTAATTTTTCAGTAAACGGCGGATATGATACAAGTGACAAAAATGCACATATTGGCGTAGGATTTGGAGCATCATTCTAATAAATTTGCTTCCTCTTGATTCGTATGAATAACTGTAAAATGAGTTACTTCAAGATTTTTTGGAGTAGCTCTTTTTACTTTTTTGTAAAAAAAGAAAATATTTATACAAACTGAAACTACAAACAGGAAAAATAGTAAAGAAGTTCAAATATGTTTCAGAAATGTGAAAAAAATAAATAAAAAAGATAAATTTACTTTCCTTATAAATAAAAAAACTGAGACAAAATCCCAGTTTTGAGGTATCATATATATTATGAATGAAAAAACAATACCCTACAAGTATTCTACTTTTCATTCAAGTTTTCAGCTTCTTTGCCTATGGACAAAGTAAAAATTTTAGGGGCAGTTTTTTATAACATAGATTGTATAATATATTGCGACATAGTTTTATTTTTTTAAGTAAATTTTTTGTTCAGATTATTTAAATCAATAATTAATGTTAGTAAATAGCTCTAAATCCAATTCCACCTCTTACATTCTTACCTTTAGTATCATATCCACCATTTACTGTAACTCCAAATCTTGTATTGTCCACTCCAATATTTAAATCAAACTTACCATTTCCTTTTCTGTTATCCTTTTCCCCTCTGATTCCAAACCAGTCAGCACTTGTGTATCTTACCCTTCCCTTGTTGTTTACATTTCCAACTTTTCCTAACTCGTTCTCATAAGCGGCTTTCAGCCCTACGGTCAAGTTTGTTCTTACTGCAAGTGGCTGAACATATCTGAATTCTGCTCCTACTT
>CAUUWI010000053.1:0-10220 GCA_963548925.1 uncultured Leptotrichia sp.
TTTATCACAAAATCATCCCTTAAAATTGAATATATATTCAACCTCTTTAAAATCGCCGTCTAAAAATTATTCAAGGAAAGCAGTTATAATTTCTAAATTCAGTTTTAAAGAGGTTTTACTGTTTTAATATTTGTAATTTATTTTACTTTTACTGTTGTCCATACAGGGAGCCTGTTTTCTTCAGGCATAAATTTCACGCCTTCCAGTTCTCCTGTTCTGTAAACGCTTAGTAAAGCCTGATAACTGATTGGAATATATACGGCCTGCTCTTGTAAAGTAGTTAATACGTATTTATACATTTCATTTAATTTATTTTCATCAGGTTCAACTAGCAGTGCTTTAATCGTTTTGTCCAGTTCAGCTTTCATAGGTAAGCCTAGCTGTGCGGCATAAGCTGGATTTGTTCCATTAACTGAATCATCAGCCATTGCAGCCAGGTAAGCGTGCGGATCCCAAGGAGCACCCCATGAATAGTCAGACATTAAGTCATAATTTTTTGCGGTTGCATTTTCCCAGTATGCTTTTTCTTCCATTGCCTTTAAGTCAACTTGGATACCAATTTTTTTCCATTCTCCTTGAATGTATTCTCCTACATTTTTATCTGTAACTTTAGAACTGATGTAAGGGAAAGATAGAATCATTTTTTTACCATCTTTTTCTCTCATACCGTCAGCACCTTTTTTCCATCCTGCCTCATCAAGCAATGCCTGCGCTTTTGCCAAGTCAAAATTATATTTTGTAAGCTCTATATTTGTGTGAGGCACATTTGGTGCAAAAATCGTATCAGCAGGCTTTTCAATACCGCCAAATATATTTTTTGCTATGCTTTGCTTATCTACGGCGTGACTTAATGCCTGTCTTACCTTAAGATCTTTTAAAATAGGGCTTGTAGTATTTAAAAGTATCATTCTTGTAGACATTGGTTCAGAAGTGGCTGTAGTGTATTTCTTATCTTGTCTGTATGCTTCAAATCTATCCAGGCTGATTAATCCGTTTCCATAAATTAGATCAATATCACCTGATTCAAATTGAAGTGCAAGTGTTTCACTGTCAGGAATAGCTTTTATTACAACTTCTGAAGCGGCAGGTTTTTCTCCCCAGTAATATTCATTTCTTACAAAAACTGCATATTCATTGTTTTTATGTTCCTTTAATACCCAGGCACCTGTTCCTATAGGTTTTTTAATCCCTTTGGAAGTATCTCCATTTTCAGGAAATCCAGCATCTCCCAGAAAACGTATAGGACGTATCATTGCCAAGTCATACAGCGTTGCAGTGTAAGGTGTGTCTAAAACTATTTCAAATGTGTAGTCGTCAACTGCCCTGTATGATTTTAAGTGGTTGGTAAATGCAAACCATGAGTGATTTGACTTGTTTTGCTTAGAAAATACAGTATCAAAGTTTTTTACAACATTTTTTGCATTAAAATCTGAACCATCTGAAAATTTTACATTTTTTCTTAATTTAAAAGTATAAGTTTTTCCATCTTTGGAAATATCCCAAGATTCTGCCAGCATCGGTTTAATTTCCCCGTTTTCTCCATAATATACAAGACCATCGTAAACCATATCCTGTGTGATAAACTGGCTTGGCAAGTATTCGTGCGGATTTAAATTTCCAACAGGATCCTGATTAAATGCCAATGTAATTTTTCCGGATTTTTCCGTTTTTCCTTTTGCCGCATCTTTCTGTTTTGGCTGGCAAGCAAAAATAATTCCCATTATCAGCATAATGATAATCGTTTTGAATGAATTTTTCATCTTTTCTCTCCTTCTATTTTATATTTTTATTATTTTTATATTACATCCAAAAAATAAAAAAACCGTTTTTTGAGACAAACGGTTAAAAAATACTGATATATTAAAAAATTAAATAATTTCAGGAATTTAAATTTCATCTAACCATCTGCCGTAGTCAATTAATGAATAATTATTATGGATAGTTATCCGACTTGAAAACTGTAAAATACAGTTTTTTCACGGTTGCGGGACAGTGTAAGAATCGCACTTACTTCCCTATCTTTCGATTTTTTCAAATCATTCATAATAATATTTAAGTTTATGTTCAATGTGTTTTCAAACTTTTTAATATCCAACTATTAAAAAAATTTAGAATTTATATAAAATAGTTATAATTTTGAAGTTCGGTTTTGAAGTGGTTTTACTATAAAAATAATAATTTTGTAATTTATACAAATTTTAACACATTATATGTATTTTTTCAATACATTTATTCTGGAAAAATAGAGTAAAAATTATTTGCTTTTAAATAAAGCTAAAATATGAGATAA
The DNA here is from genome assembly GCA_963548925.1 of uncultured Leptotrichia sp. Lineage (GTDB taxonomy): Bacteria > Fusobacteriota > Fusobacteriia > Fusobacteriales > Leptotrichiaceae > Leptotrichia. The sequence continues at coordinate 2,291 of CAUUWI010000053.1, forward strand.
TAGAGAAAAATATAAAACGAGGTTAATTATGGAAAAATTTTTTAAATTTTTGAATTCAGACAGGTATCAGTATATAGAAAGTGAGATTTATCTAAAAAATAATATAAAAAATGAAATTACTACTTTTGATGTATTTTTGCGTAGAAAAAAAGGAAAATGACTGCATTGCCGTTATGAAAATTAGATAAATCTAGGTTTAAACAGAATATCATAATTTTTGAGTTGGTATTACTACAAAACTATTTAAGAATAAAAAAGGAAAAATGAGATGGTAAAAGGATTTATAATTTTGATACAATTTATGACAAGAATTCCAATTCCTGTAAATGTGGAATATGATGAAAAAAAACTGGGAAAATCAATAAAATATTTTCCGTTGGTTGGAGCAATAATTGGAGTCTTTCTTTTTGCTGTAAATTTTTTTGCAGGAAAGATTACGGGAAATAGACAGATTATCGCAATAACTTTGATAATAGCGGAAATTTTGATAACAGGGCTTATTCATATTGATGGACTGGCAGATACTGCAGATGGGCTTCTCAGTTATGCAAAAAAGGAAAAAATGCTTGAAATAATGAAGGATTCAAGAATTGGAACAAACGGAACGGTGGCACTTATATTATATTTCATAGCAAAGTTTGTATTTCTTTCTCAAGTGAAATCTGGATATTTGTTTCTTTATCCGATAATTTCAAGGTTGTCTACATCAATGAATGCAGGACTTGGCGAATATGCAAGAAAAGGTGGAATGAGCAATGGAATTATTGAACGAAATGGAGAAAAAGAAGCTATTATTTCTATTGTGGTAACCGCACTGTTGTCTTTTGGAATTATGAGAATGAAAGGTTTGGCGGTATTATTTCTGGCAATAATATTTATACTTTGGTTTATGAAAAATGTGAAAGGGAAAATTGGAGGGATAACAGGAGACACTATGGGAGCATCTTTGGAGCTTACAACATTATTAGTTTTATTTACTGGAGTAATATTAGAATAATTCTAAAAAATAATTAAAAAAATAGTTGCAAAAATAATAAATAATTATTATAATATATGGAGAAAAAATTAGTTTGATTATCAAACTTAAAAAGTTAAAACTATTAATCCTGAATTTAACAAAAGATGGCAAAAAGTTGCAGGCTTTCTATAAGTGGGAGATGAATTGCTTTTTTTGTAAAAAAAATAAAAGAAGTAAAATTTTTATGATATAATTATTTAGTAAAAAATATATTCAAAATCAAAAGAAGGTGTAATTTTATGGAATATAAGTTAGCTTTCAGATACAGGATTTATCCGAATAACGAGCAGAAGTTATTGATTAACAAGACTTTCGGATGTGTCAGATTTGTTTACAATATGATTTTGTATACCGCTAATAAAATTTATGAAGAAGCTGGAAAAACACTGTTGAAATATTAGAAAGAAGAAAAACAGGGCAGGGACTGCCCGAAGAGCTTGGTAAATATATTTGGCTAATAAAAGCAAATACTTCCCAAGAAGCTCTCGCTTCTAAAAGCGGGAGTAGTTCACCTGGTTTAAAAAGGCCTGAATAAAATTAAGAATAATTATATTTTTTATAATTGTCAGGAAGGAGGGAAAAATTAAAATAAAAAAAAAGAATAAAAAATACAGGTTAAAAATTTATATAAATTTATGGATGGAAAGGAAATGTTTATGGAAAAAGCAGTTTTAGTGACAAGTTTTGGTACATCGCACACAGATACAAGAGAAAAATGTCTTAATTCAATTGAAAACAAGGTAAAAGCCAAATATGGAAACGAAAGAGTTGAAAGAGCCTATACATCAGGAGTTATAAGACGGATTGTGGAAAAAAGGGAAGGTATTCACATATTTGATCAGGAAGAAGGGCTAAGGACTCTAAGAAATAAGGGATATGATGAAATTATAACAATGTCATTACATATTCTGGATGGAATTGAGTATTCAAAACTTAATGGTAAATATGGAAAAATAACAAAACCTCTGCTTGCAACAGATGAAGATTACAAAAGGATTGTGAACAATGAAGAGTTTAACAGCCTTGACGGAAATGATGCCATCGTGTTTATGGGACATGGTTCCGAAAGTGCCGCAGACAGCACATATCAAAGGCTTCAGGAGGAATATCTGAAAGCTGGAAAAGATAATATTTTTGTAGCGACAGTTGAAGGAAAAGTAACCATTGGGGATGTTATTGGAAAATTGAAGGGAAGAGGATTTAAGAAAATATTGTTAAAGCCATTTATGATAGTGGCTGGAGATCACGCTAAAAATGACATGGCTTCTGATGAGGATGATTCGTGGAAAACAATTCTTCAAAAGGAAGGATATGAAGTAACTCCTGTATTAAAGGGAATGGGAGAATATGAGTTTATACATGATATGTTTATGGATAAACTGGAAGAAGTTATGTTTTTGGGGAAGGGAAAAATTTAATATATAAAAACTGCGGGAAACTTACATAGATACTGTTCATCTGTTTTAATATATAAAATATGAATTTTTAGGCGATTGTAAAAGTAATAATATAAGAACTCAATAAATACAGTGTTTTTATCTAAAATATTAAAATTTTATAGCAAAAATGCTGGAGAAAAATAGTAAAAATTAAAACTGTAAAAACATTGTAATTATTAGAAATTTTCGACTTTTACAAATGACTAATATGAATTTTGTAAAGGAGGAAAGTGATAAATATCACTATTTTGGAGTGATGGCACAAAACAAAAAAATAATAAAATATGCTATACAGATACTGATTGTACTTTTTGGAGTAAGTTTTTTAACTTTCTGCCTGATTTATATAGCACCGGGAGATCCTGCACAAGTTATGCTGACAGAATGTGGACTTATTCCAACGCCCGAACTTTTAGCCCATACACGAGCCGAGCTTGGTATAGACAAGCCGTTTTATATTCAATACTGGAAATGGCTTTTTGGAGTTCTGCAAGGTAATTTTGGAAAATCATATTCATTGAGAATACCAGTGATTCAGAAGATAGGACAGGCATTTATACCTACATGCTGCTTATCTTTTTTATCACTATTTTTAATGTGCGTTATTTCTATACCTGCTGGGATATTTGCAGCAGTAAAAGAGAATAAATGGCAGGACTATTTAATAAGAATGATAACTTTTATGGGAATGTCCATACCAAGTTTCTGGCTAGGGCTGATATTTTTAAGTATTTTTGGAGTACAGCTTGGACTTGTGTCTGTTTCAGGAGGGCAAGCCGATTTTAGATCCATAATTTTGCCTGCTCTCACATTGGCAATAGCAATGTCTGCCAAGTATATACGGCAAATAAGGCATGTGTTTCTGGAAGAGCTGGGAAAAAGTTATGTAACGGGAGCAAGAATGAGGGGAATAAGGGAGCGGGATATTTTGTGGAAACATGTACTGCCTAATGCGATGCTGCCAATAATAACACTTTTGGGAATTTCTCTCGGAAGCCTTCTGGGAGGAACGGCAATTGTAGAATTTGTTTATAACTGGCCAGGAATGGGAAGAATGGCTGTAAAAGCGATAGCGGCCCAAGATTATCCATTAATACAGGCTTATGTCCTGATAATCGCATTTTTGTACCTGATAATAAATATAGCAGTGGATATTTCATATAAATATCTTGATGCGAGAGTTGGGGAGGTTGACTGATTTTGGAAAAATTGAGATTGAAAAGAAAAAATATTCAGCTGGCAGTGTTTTTGACATTGGCGATTATAGTAGTTCTGATAGCGATTTTTGCCCCTGTCATAGTACCCAAGAACCCTTTTAAGATGATAGCTCCAAGTTTGCGACGGCCATCAAGGCAGTATATCTTTGGAACAGATCATCTTGGAAGAGATTTATTTTCTAGAATTATATATGGCTCAAGATATTCAATATTTATGACTTTGGCATTAATTTTTATAGTTTTTTTAGTAGGAACTGTACTTGGAGTAATAGCAGGATATTTTGGCGGAATAGTAGACACTGTGATAATGAGGTTTGGAGATATGATGATTGCATTTCCAGGATTAATTCTTGCTATAGCAATAGCGGGGCTTCTGAACCCAAGTGTCAAAAATTCAGTTATCGCAATAGCGGCAGTTACGTGGACAAAATATGCAAGGCTTGCAAGAAGCATGGTTCTTAAAATAAAGCAGGAACTGTATGTAAAAGCTGCGAAATTAACGGGAAGCAAAGATTATTCAGTAATATTCAAATATATAATTCCAAACATGATTACAACAATGATAGTAACGGCAGTTTCAGATATAGGAACATTAATGCTGGAAATAGCGGCACTTTCGTTCTTAGGGTTTGGAGCACAGCCACCGACACCCGAATGGGGAGCAATGCTTAATGAAGGGAGAACAACTCTTAGCAGTGCACCGTGGATGATGTTATACCCAGGGCTGGCAATAGTGATAGTTGTAACCATATTTAATATGCTGGGGGATTCGGTAAGGGATTTGGTCGATATAAAAAGTGAGTAGTTTATAAAAATAAAAAAATATATAAGGAGAAGACAAATGTTAAAAAATCGTAAAAGTAAATTTTTAGTTTTAATTTTAGCTTTATTCACGTTGTTAGTAGCGTGTGGAGGGAAAAGTGCAAAAAGTAAAGGTAATCCAGATGAATTGGTAGTAGGAGTTACTACGTTTGCGGATACGCTTGAGCCAACAGATCAGTATTTTGGTTGGGTTATAACTCGTTATGGTGTAGGGGAAAATTTGACAAAATTTGATGAAAAAGGGGATTTACAGCCATTGCTTGCTGAAAGCTGGAAATTAAGTGATGATAAGTTGGAATGGACTTTTAAAATAAGAGATGGTGTAACTTTCTCAAATGGACATCCATTGACAGCAGAAGCAGTAAAAAAATCAATTGAAAGAGTTTTTGAAAAAAATAAAAGAGCTGAAACATATTTTAAATATGCTGCAATAGAAGCCAATGGACAAACTTTGAAAATAAAAACAAGGGAACCTGTGGCAATATTGCCTCAAACATTGGCAGATCCGTTATTTCTTGTTGTAGATACATCTGTTAATACAGACGAATTTGCTCAAAAAGGGCCAATAGGAACAGGGCCGTTTGTAGTACAGGAATTTAAATCTGGTGAACAGACAGTAGTTGTAAGAAATGAAAAATATTGGAATGGAAAAGCAAAATTGGCAAAAGTAACATTTAAAGACATAAATGATCAAAATACAAGAGCATTGGCACTAAAATCTGGAGAAATTGATGTGGCATACAACTTGAAAGTTACTAACAAAGCTGATTTTGAAGGGGATAAAAATATTGTAATAAATGAATTAAAATCGCTAAGATCAACTTATGCCTTTATGAACCAGACTAAAGGATTGAAGGACAAAGCGTTAAGAGAAGCAATAATAAGAGGTTCAAATAGACAAAATTATACACAAAACTTGTTACAAGGTGGAGCAACTCCTGGAAAAGCACCAGTTCCTCCAACATTGGACTACGGATTTAATGAATTAAAGGATGAAAATGCGTATAATCCAGAAAGTGCTAAAAAAATATTGGCAGATGCCGGATATAAAGATACAGATGGAGATGGATATCTGGAACGTCCTGATGGTTCAAAACTTGACTTGAACTTTGTAATTTATACAAGTAGAGAAGAATTGGGAATTTATGCTCAGGCATTTCAGGCTGATATGAAGGAAATTGGAATAAAAGTGACATTAAAACCTGTAAGTTATGAAACTCTTTTAACTATGAGAGATGATTCCAACTTTGATTTAATGATTTGGAATATACTTGCCGCAAATACAGGAGATCCTGAAAAATATTTGACAGAAAACTGGGATAGTAAAGTAAAAACAAATCAGACAGGGTATGCAAATCCAGAAGTTGATAAACTGTTAAAAGAATTATCAAAAGAATTCGACAAGGCTAAGAGAAAAGATCTGATTGTAAAAATACAGCAATTAATAATGAATGATGCGGCTACATTGTTCTTTGGATATGAAACTACATTCCTTTACAGCAATAAATCGATAACAGGACTTAAAATGTATCCGATGGATTATTACTGGATAACAAAAGATGTGGCAAAAGTTAATTAAGGAGAATTTATGTTAGAGATAAAAAATTTGACAATACAGTATGGAGAAAAGCCTCCAGTAGTTGAAGATTTTTCTCTTTCATTGAAAAAAGGTGAAATAATAGCAATTGTAGGGGAAAGCGGTAGTGGAAAATCTACTGTTCTTTCTTCTATTTTAGGACTGTTGCCAAATGGAGGAAAAATAATTTCAGGCGATATAATTTATAATGGAGAATCAATGCTTAAAAATACCCTTAGTCAATGGAGGGAACTAAGAGGAACTGAAATAACCATGATTTCACAGGATTCAGGAGGAACGCTTAATCCAATACGAAAAATAGGAAAACAATTTGTCGAATACATACAGACACATTCCAAGATGTCAACGAAGGAAGCTGAAGAAAAGTCAAAAGATATGTTTTCCAAAGTAAATTTGCCAGATCCTGAAATCATTATGAAAAGCTACCCACACCAACTGTCAGGTGGAATGAAACAGCGTGTAGGAATAGCAATGGCACTTACTTTTCATCCAAAAATTATTCTGGCAGATGAGCCAACGAGTGCATTGGATGTGATAACACAGGCTCAGATAGTGAAGGAAATAATGGAATTAAGAAAAGCGTTTGACACTTCTATCATAATGGTAACTCATAATTTAGGAGTTGCAGCATATATTTCTGATAAAATAATTGTTATGCAAAATGGAAAAATAGTCGATGCAGGCGATAAAAATGCAATTATAAACAATCCAAAAAGTGAGTACACGAAAAAACTTTTAGCAGCTGTGCCTGAAATTGGAGGTGAGCGACTTGTCTAATATTAACGATATAATTCTCGAAACAAAAAATCTTACAAAAATTTATGAAAAATCAAATAATAAAAAAGTTATAGCTTGTAACAATATAAATTTGAAAATCCGAAAAGGTAAAACTTTGGGAATAGTAGGAGAATCAGGCTCTGGGAAAACAACACTTGTAAATATGCTTATGGACTTGGAAAAACCAACTTCTGGAGAAATTTTGTATCACGGAAGGGATATAAGCAAATTTACAAAACAGGAAGTGTGGGAAAATAGACAAAATATCCAGATAGTCTTTCAAGATCCGTGGTCAGCTTTTAATCCAAAAATGAACGTTATGCAAATTCTCACAGAGCCATTAATGAACTATGGGAGATTAAAAAGATCAGAAAGAAAGCAAAAAGCTATAGAACTTCTTAAAATGGTTGACTTACCCAAAGAATTTGTAATAAAGTATCCACAAAATATGAGTGGTGGGCAAAGACAAAGGCTTGGAATCGCAAGAGCAATTTCGCTTGAGCCTGAGATACTTATATGCGACGAGGCAACTTCCGCACTTGATGTTTCCATTCAAAAAAACATAGTGGAACTTCTTGTAAAATTACAAAAAGAAAAAAACATAACAATGATTTTTATATGTCACGACATAGCATTAATAGAATCTTTTGCACACGAAATTGTAGTAATGTATCACGGAGATGTGGTGGAAGTAATAGAAGGCGGACAAATTTCTGAAAAAGCAAAACATCCATATACGAAGTCATTATTGAATGCAATTTTTCCTGTACGTGGAGAAATGATGGAGGTTAAGTAGTTTTTTTATTAGATAGATTGTATAATAAAATTCAACAAATTTTAAACAATAGTTTTAAAATACAACAGTTGTTTTTTGTCTATGAAATATTTATATATTTTCTTTAATAATAAAGAAGATTTAGATAAAAAAGACTTAAATTTTATATTTTTTCAGTCTTGACAAATATAAAAAACAGAGTATACTAATAATAGAGAAATTATAGGTGTTTTTACAAACTTAATAAGGAAATCGGTTAGAATCCGATACAGCCCCCACTACTGT
>CAUUWI010000054.1:0-9877 GCA_963548925.1 uncultured Leptotrichia sp.
ACAGGCTTTATGGAGTTACGATGAATAAGGAAATTGGGGAAACTAAGATTGTATCAGTGGATGTTTAGTAATTATTGAATTAGAAAAATGAACTTATTTTGAAGTTATATTTTTTATTTGTTTTATCAAACTTTTTTACTGGAAATTTTTTAATATTTTTGATAAAATGTAATTAAAAATTATAAGAGTAAAATATAATTAAAAAAGAAAGGAGATATGTGTAAAAGAATTTTCACATAATCAGAAAGATGTTAAAAAAATTATTAAGGTTAGTAACAATATTTCTGTTATCAAGCATAGTTTTTGCTGAAGTGGATGTTTCACAGATAGCAAATGATTATCCATACAAGGACAGTGCAATAATGGCAACGGTTTTAGGGACGCCTGCTGATCAGAAGTATAAATTTAAGAATACAAAAGGACCAAAAGTTAAAAAATTTATGACAACAAAAAAAATTCCAGAAATATTAAGACAATGGAAGGATTATGAATACGGTGTATGGACTCAGAAAGGAAAAGCGCCGCTTATGATTATAATTTCGGGAACAGGTTCACTTTATAACAGTGGAATGTCGCTTTATCTGGCAAACGTATTTTATGACAAAGGTTATAATGTGATTACATTTAGCTCGCCGACAACAATGCCGTATATCGTAAGTCAAAGTAAAAACGTATATGCAGGATATATAAAAGATGAAACTGCACAATTATATTCCTTGATAAGTCAGGCTATTTCTAAGGAAAAATCCGAAGGAATGCAAGTTGATAAAACATATATCAGTGGTTACAGCCTAGGTGCTTTTCAGTCGCTTTTACTTCATGAAATGGATGAAAAAAATAATAAAAAAATTGGAATTAGCAAATCCTTGTTATTAAATTCTCCAGTCAGCATTTTAACTGCAACACAGAACTTGGATGGACTTTTAGTAAAGAATGGAATTTATGATGCGAGAAGTTTGGAAAAATATTTGGATACAATATTTACCAGACTTATGTATGACAAATCAATTCAAATAAAAGATATTGAATTTTCAAACCTTACTAAGTCGTTAGAAAAGTTAGGACTGGGAGAAAAAGATTTTGAAGTTCTGACAGGATTATTGTTTAGATTCTATTCAGCTAATATGACATTTGCTGGAGAAGTATTTAATGGAAGAAAAGCTGTTGGTAGACTTTCAGATAAAAAATCTTATAAACGTTTTGATTCTGTTTCAAAAGAATTTAGGGAAGGGTTGTCAATTTCATTTGATGAATATGCAAAAGAAATTTTATATCCGTATTTGAAAGAAAATAAAAATCCTAACCTTGATTTTAATCAGTTTATAAATGAATTTGATTTGAAAAATAGTCAGGATTTTATAAATAGAAATAATAAGAATATTATATTTATAACATCCAAAGATGATATTTTATATTCAAATCAGGATTTAGATTATATAGAAAATACGTTTTCAAATAAAGTCATAATACCGTTTGGTGGACATATAGGAATTCTATGGCATAAGGATGTAGTAAATTTAATGGTGGAAAAATTGGAGGAAAATTAAAATGGCAGGGAAAAATAAGTTATTGATAATTGGTGCAATGATGGTTATTGCAACAGTTGGACAATCTAAAATAAAAGAAATTAAAAATGAAGATACTGTGATGTTTATGGAAGAAAATGAGAAAGAAGTAAATGATGATTTGTTCGTAGAGTTTGTTGATGGAAAAACTACACAAACATCTGAAAAAAATATTGAACTAGTTTCACAAACGAACATAAATACAAAGAAAAATAAACTTGATAAAAATAAATATATTGCTTTTGAGCAGGACAGTTATGGAGTATTAGCTACGAATTTAGAAGAACTGAATGAAGATTATATTGTATCAAATCAGGTATTTCAGTTAACTGGGATAAATGATTCGCTAGAACCACTTAACAGAAGAATGTATGCCTTTAATACACAGCTTGACAGAAAAGTGGTTTATCCAATGTCACGTATCTATGCGACAGTTGTTCCAAAACCAATAAGAAAGGGTATTTCAAATTTTTATAACAATTTTAAGGAAATACCAACATTTGTAAATTCATTATTACAGCTAAAACCTGGAAAAGCAGTAAATGCACTTGGAAGATTTGTTGTAAATTCAACTGTGGGACTTTTGGGAGTGACAGATGTTGCTAAAAATATGGGGATGAAAAGAGACCCTGAAACAATGGGAGATACTTTAGGACATTATGGAATTGGAGCGGGATCTTATCTGGTATTACCAATAACTGGACCGAGCAGTATAAGGGATGCGATTGGAACAGGAATAGATACAGTAGCGACAAGTGCGGCAAGAGGTGTAGCTGAAGAAAAGTTGTTTTTTGATACAGGAGTTTTTGATAAAACAGTTTATGGATTCACAAGACCAGCAGTAACAGGATTAAATGTACGTTCTTTGTTAAATATGAGATACGGGGATTTAAATTCTCCATTTGAATATGACTTAGTAAAAGCTTTTTATTATAATTATAGAAAAATACAAGTTGCAAAGTAGAGATATTTAAATTATTAAAAAAAAATTGTTTAGTAAAATAAACAGAGGAGGAAATTAGGATGAGCTACATAAAAGATGTGGATTTGGAAGTGTACAATGCAATTGTGGAAGAGGAAAAAAGGCAAGAGGAAGGAATCGAGCTGATTGCTTCTGAAAATTTTGTTTCAAAAGCTGTAATGGAAGCGGCAGGATCAGTATTTACAAATAAATATGCTGAAGGATATCCAGGAAAAAGATATTATGGTGGATGTATAAATACGGATATTGTGGAAAATTTGGCAATTGAAAGATTAAAGAAAATATTCAGGGCAAAATATGTAAATGTTCAGCCGCATTCAGGTTCACAGGCTAATATGGGAGTTTATGTGGGACTTCTTGAAGCTGGAGATAAAATTTTGGGAATGAGCCTTAGTGCAGGTGGACATTTGACGCATGGATATAAAATAAATTTTTCAGGAAAAAATTATATCGGTCTTGAATATGGATTAAATCCTGAAACTGAATTAATCGACTATGAAGCGGTTAAAGAAATTGCTTTAAGAGAAAAGCCTAAAATGATAGTTGCGGGAGCAAGCGCATATTCAAGAATTATTGATTTTAAAAAATTTAGAGAAATTGCTGATGAAATAGGGGCATATTTAATGGTTGATATGGCTCATATTGCAGGACTTGTGGCAGCTGGACTTCATCCAAATCCAATAGAGTATGCAGATGTTGTAACTTCTACAACTCATAAGACATTAAGAGGGCCTCGTGGTGGAATAATTTTGACAAAAAATGAAGAAATAGCTAAAAAAGTGAATAAAGCAATATTTCCAGGAATACAGGGTGGACCATTAGTTCACATAATTGCTGCAAAAGCTGTTGCTTTTAAAGAAGCTCTTAATCCAGAATTTAAAAAATATCAGGAACAAATAGTTAAAAATGCAAAAGTTATGGCTGAAGAACTTGTAAAAGGTGGGCTTAGAATTGTAAGTGGTGGAACTGACAACCATTTAATGCTGGTAGATTTACGTTCAATGGGAATTACAGGAAAATTAGCTGAAGCAAAACTGGAAGAAGCTGGAATAACTTGTAACAAAAACGCCATTCCAAATGATCCCGAAAAACCATTCATTACAAGCGGGATAAGACTAGGAACGCCTGCAATTACAGCTCGTGGATTTAAGGAAGAGGAAACAAGACAGGTGACAAAGTTTATATTGACTGTTTTAGGAAATATAAATAACAGTGAAAAAATTGCTCAAGTAAAAGAGCAGGTTTTAAAATTAACAGAAAAATTTCCGCTTTATAAAAATAAATAAAATGGAAAATAAGTGTTAGGAGAAAATGTGAGAAAAAATAATAGAAAAAATAATGAAATGCGAGAAGTAAAGGTAATTAAAAATTACATTATTCATCCGGAAGGCTCAGTCCTAATCGAATTTGGAAATACAAAAGTTATTTGTAATGCAACAATTGAGGAAAAAATACCAAGATGGTTAAAAGGAACAGGTTCAGGATGGATAACAGCTGAATACAGCATGCTTCCAAGAGCTACAAATACACGTGTTCAAAGAGAATCAATAAAAGGAAAACTTTCTGGACGAACAATGGAAATTCAGCGTCTAATTGGTAGAGCATTAAGAGCTACGATAGATTTGGAAAAGCTGGGAGAAAGAACGATAATGATTGACTGCGATGTAATTCAGGCGGATGGAGGTACAAGAACAGCCTCAATTACAGGAGCTTATCTCGCTTTGGAACTGGCAATTGAGAAATTGATAGATGAAGGAAAGCTGAGAGAAATTCCAATAAAATCAAAAGTTGCGGCAATAAGTGTTGGAAAAGTTCGAAATGAACTTCTACTTGATTTGGAATATGAAGAAGATTCAAAAGCGGATGTGGATATGAATATTGTAATGAATGACAAAGGCGAGTTTATTGAATTGCAGGGGACTGGAGAAGAAGCGACTTTTACTTATGCGGAATTATTGAAATTTATAGAGTTGTCAAAAAATGCCTTTGACAAATTATTTACTTTATAAAATTAAACAATAAAAATATTTTTAAGATAATATAAAAGAATATTTAAAAAGGCAGGTGAAAATAAATAGATGAAAAAAAATGGAATGGATAAATTATTTGAAAAATATATAAAAAGAATACAATCTGGAGATACGAAAGCAATGAATGAAATTGGTCTTATTTTTCAAAGTAATAATGAAAATAAAAATGCTGAAAAATGGTTCTTGAAAGCTATTGAAGCTGGGAATTATGAGTTTGCCAATAATTTGGGATATTTGTATGCCAATCAGAATAATTTTGAAAATGCTAAGAAATATTATTTGTTGGCAATTGAAAATCAGGATTTTAATGCCTTGAGTAATTTGGCAATTTTATATGAGCAGAATGGGAAAAATGAAGAAGCTGAAAAATATTATTTGAAAGCAGTTGAAAAAAATTGTGAAGGTGCTAAAGAAAATCTGCTTATATTTTACAATACGACAAATCAAACTGAAAAGGAAAAGGATATCTATTTACAAATGGCATGGAAAGATGATATAGATGCGATGAATCGTTTGGGAATAATTTTTGGAAATGAAGGGAATTTTAAGGAATCTGAAAAATGGTTTATGAAAGCTGCGGCTTCTGGAGATGAACATGCTAAGAATAATTTGGAAATTTTAAGAGAAAATATTGTAAAATCATAATAAATAATAAAAAAATACTAAATTTTTAAATTAAGATTTGACTAATTTGATTATATGTGGTAACATAAAAATGAAATATTTGAAATAAAAAATAAATAAATTGGAGGAATTAGAATGGGATTATTTGATTTATTCAAAAAAGGTAATAAAGGTGATGAAACTAAACAAGAATTTGAAGGGAAAGTAGTAGCACCTATTTCAGGAAACATCTTGCCTTTATCAGAAGTACCTGATGAAGTTTTTGCTCAAAAAATGGTAGGAGATGGAATTGCTATTCAACCAATAGCGTCAGGTGTGATGTTAGCGCCAGCTTCTGGAAGAGTAGAAAAAATCTTCGATACTAATCACGCTTTTAGTATTGTGACACCTGCTGGAATTGAAATTTTCGTTCACTTCGGAATGGATACAGTTCAATTAGAAGGAAAAGGATTTGAAAGAATCGCTGAAGAAGGAGCAGTAGTAAAAGTAGGAGATCCATTAATCAAATACGATTATGATTTCTTAAAAGCAAATGCAAAATCAATTATCACACCAGTAATTATTTCAAATTATGAAGATTATGCTTCATTAAATCCAGTTGAATCAGGAAAAGCAACTGCAGGAGAAACAGTTGTATTGAATGTTCAAAAGTAGTTTTAATGAAAAGTAATTTTAATTGAATCAAAAAAATCTCTATCTAAGTTGGTAAATTCCTGCTTCTTTAGAGATTTTTATTTTATAGCTAAATTTTATTTTAATTATTTCTCATTTAATAAAATTGTTTTGATAATTTTAATGTTTATTCAAATTTTTTGTTCCTTTTTTCCAGTCAATAATTTTAACCAAAATGAAAAATATTGTTCCTGCCAATGTATTTGAAAATAAATTTCCCCAGAAAATAGAGTAAAGTCCCAAATATTTTTGAGTAACTAGAATAAAAATGTATCGCAATAGCCATATTCTTAAAATTGACATAACTAAAGGTACTTTTGTTCTTCCAAGTGCAATAAAAACTCCTTGGGCTATCATAAAAATACTAAATCCGATTACAGAATATGTATAAATATGTAAAGCTTTGTCAGCAATTTCAATTACTTTGGGAACTTTTGTAAAAGTTAGTACGAGTGCAGATGAAATTGGTAAAATTAGGCAAATTGTTAAAATTGCAATAGTAGCGCCAGTAAGCCATCCGACATTGAATACATCCTTTGATTTTTTTATATTTCCGACTCCCATATTTATGCTAATCATTGATGAAACTGTAGTTCCGATTGAAGATGGCAGAATAAAACAAATTGCATTGATATTGGAAGCGATTCCCTGTGCATTTAGGGCAATTGCTCCAAATTTTTCCATTTCCTTGTTTATGAGAAAAAATCCGAGATATAGGAAAGCATAGTTTAACATTGAAGGAAGCCCAATTTTTAGAAGTCTTCTAATAATCGGCAATTTTATTGAATAACTCCGTAAGTTAAGTTTTATATCTCCATTTTTTAAAAATAAATCGTAAAACATCCAAATCGTAACAATTATGTATGAAAAAAGTGAAGCCATTACAGCCCCTGTAATTCCCATTTTTAAAACATACAAGAAAATTGAATTAAAAATTATTTTCAAAATTAATAAAAGAAAAATTCTAATAAACGTAATTTCAGGTCTTCCAATTGCATTTTTTGAAGAATTATAAATAGCAGCTAAAAATACAAAAGGCATTATAAGCGAATAAAGTGAAATATAAATGTAAACATTATCACGAATTTCAGAAGTTGTATATTTGGAAATTATAAAAGCTGAAAATACACAAATAGGAATAAGAAGAAGCCCAATGATAAAGCTAAATACAAAAATCTGTAACATAGTTTCCTTTAAAGCCAGCATTCGCCCTTTTCCATAAAGTCGTCCTAACATAACAAGAGTAGCCACACCCAGCCCTTGCGACAATGCTATCATAATATTCAGCACAGGCTGACTAAACGTAACAGAACTAGCAATTTCCACACTTGTTAGCCTATTTAAAAATAAGCTATCAGAAAGCGGGATAAGTGCCTGAATAATTCCAACCAGCAATGTTGGAACAGATAAAAAAAGCAAAGTATTTATAACTTTTCCATTTAAAATCATTTTACGCCGTTCTTCATTGGATTGAACTTTAAACAACATTTTATTTTCCTCCTTTCAAAAATTATTGTATTTTATATTATAACATTTTTTCTAGGATTTTAAAACTAAATTTATTTAATAATTTTTAATATATTATTGAAATTTATTGCATTGTAAGGTAAACTATAGTAAGGAGTGTTATTCTACTTTAAATTATTATTTTAATTCTAGATTTATTATTTGATTTTTACTTAGTTTAACTTTAAATAGATTGAATATATGAGTAGAAGAGACACTTAATAAAAAAAGGAGATGTGGTCGTTATGAAAAAAATAATGAATTTTGTGCTAATTGTGTTATGTTTTTTTACATTTAATATTTTTGTAAATGCAGCTGCCAAAGTAAATTCAGCAATACAGGAAATAAGAAATGAAAAGAATAGAACGGATAAGGAAAAATTAACAGTAAGAAAAAAAGACGTGAATGAGACACCTCTAGGAGGAGAAGTCAGTTATTATTACAAAGGAAATGTACTGAAAAAAATAGTGAGTACCCTTTATTTTGAAACATCAAATGAATATAGGGAATATTATATAAAAAATAATAGAGTTTATTTTATATATGAGAAAGAAATATCTACGGAACATGCTATATGGACAAAAAAACCTAAAGTTTTAGGAATCTATGAAACTAGATATTATTTTGATTTTAATGGAAAAATTGTACGGTATGTGGATGAAAATGGAAAAATTCATGAAAATGACGTGGACATGAGGAAAGCAGATGAAAATCTTAGAAAGTATAAGCCTAGTTTTTTAGGAAATATGTTGTAAGTTAAAAAAATTGTTATTTTACGGATGTTTTTATCAAAAATACTTTACAAATGTGAAAAAATTAGTTATAATAATGAATATATATGATAGAGGTGCAATTATTAAAAGTAAATTTATGGAGAAAAGTCGATTCTGTGAAATAAGTTGAAAGGAATAATTGCCGAAGCATAAGGATTGACTGTCTTTATTGCTGGGGCTATGGAAAATATCCATAGAACTGTCATTATCAAGGGATAATGGGGAGCTGTCAGATATAATTCATATAAATTTTTTAAGTTTTTTAGTTTAAAGTAAAAATAATAAAAATTTTTAGATATATGTTTTATATGCTGATGCTTGTTATCAGCATTTTTTATTATCCAGAATCAAAACTACTGAAAGGAGAAAGAGATTTTTTATTTAAAATAAAAAGTTTTATAAAAATAAGAAATTTCTAAAAAAATATGAAATTATTTGGAACATCAAAAGTTAACGAAAATGGAAATTTATCAATAGGAGGAGTGGATACAACTGAACTGGTAAAAGAGTTTAAAACACCGCTTTATGTAATGGATCAGGAGTTTATTGAAACGACTATTGACAAAATGAAAGAAGCTTTTCAATCAAATAGGTTTGATACACAGATTGCTTATGCGGGAAAAGCATTTTTATCAATGGGGATGTTAAAGCTGGTTGATGCTAAGGAACTTGATTTGGATGTAGTTTCTGGTGGAGAGCTTTATACTGCTTATAAGGCGGGATTTCCTATGGAGAGAGTGCATTTGCACGGAAACAATAAGACGATAGAAGAATTGGAAATGGCGATTGAATTTGGGATAAAGGAGATTGTTATTGATAATGAGGATGAGATTAATAAAATTGAGAGAATTTGTTGTGAGAAGGGAAAAAAGCAGGCTGTACTTGTGAGGATTGATCCAGGAATTGAGGCACATACCCATCATTATATTAAAACTTCTGGACTTACTTCAAAATTTGGAATTTCATTGTTTCAGGATAATTTATTTGATATAATTAAAAGGCTGAATGACAGTAAATGGATTGAATTTAAAGGATTCCATACACATATTGGTTCACAAATTTTCCAATCGGCTTTCTTTATATTCGCGCTGAATGAGATTTTTAAATATTTGGATAAATTGAAAAAAGAGTTGGGAATAGTAGTTCACACAGTAAATATGGGTGGAGGATTTGGAGTTTATTATAAAGAAGGAGATGATCCAAAACCGATAGAGGAAGTTTTGAGTGAGATAATAACTTATACGGAAGCAATGGAAATCAAGTATCAAATTGGATTTAAGGAACTTTGCATTGAGCCGGGAAGAAGTATTGTTGGAAATGCGGGAACAACTTTATATGAAGTTGGTGGAATAAAGGAAACAGTTGGTGGAAAAACGTATGTGTTTATAGATGGTGGAATGTCGGATAATATAAGAACGGCACTTTATCGGGCGGAATATGAAGCTGGTGTTGTGAACAAACTTAATGATACAGATGTGAGGGAGATAACTTTAGCAGGAAAACTGTGTGAATCTGGAGATATTATTATTGAAAAAGGGAAATTGCCAAGATCAACGGAAATTGGAGATATTGTTGCAGTAACGACAACAGGGGCATATTGTTATACAATGTCAAGCAATTATAACAGAATGATGCGTCCAGCGGTTGTATTTGTAAAGGATGGAAAAGTGAAAGTTGCGGTAAAAAGGGAAACATTGGATGATTTGATTAGAAATGATGAAATTT
>CAUUWI010000055.1:0-9864 GCA_963548925.1 uncultured Leptotrichia sp.
GTGAAGAATGCACATTTATTATTCCATATTTTGGAATATCAATAATTTCCTTTGGTAAAATTTTTCCGTAAGCTACAACTACTATTAAATCAGGATTTATTTCCTTAATTTTATTTATAACTTCTTCATCCTTCATTTTTGGGGGCTGAATAATTTCAATATCATTGTCAATTCCAAACTGTTTTACAGGGGAAAATATAATTTTATTTCCTCTGGCATTTCTTTTGTCCTCTTTTGTAAAAATAAGCTGTAAATCAGTATTTTTAAATACAACTTCCAGACTTGGTATTGCAAATTCTGGCGTTCCCATAAATATTGTTTTCATTTAATTTTCCCACTTTCCTGACTTTATTAGTCTAAGTCCCTATAAATTCTACCTTTAGTAAAATCTCTTTTCAAAACATCTAATTTTTTAGCAACTAATCTTTTATTCATAACCGAAAGTTTATCTGTAAACAAAATTCCCTCAATGTGATCAAACTCATGCTGAAATGCCCTAGACCACATTTCTTCAAGCTCTTCAATAACTTCTTCCCCATTTTCATTTAAATATTTTACTTTTATTTTCGCAGGACGGTTTACTTTCTTAAAAATTCCAGGGATACTCAAACATCCTTCCTCCATATCCGCAATTTCCTCGGAAAACTCCAAAATCTCAGGATTAACAACCTTTTTCACAACTCCGTCATGTTCCAGCACAAAAAATCTCTTGGCAATGTCCACCTGATTTGCAGCAAGCCCCACGCCATTAGCCTTTCTCATAAGGGCAACCATTTCATCTAGAGTTTCCCTTACATTGTCGTCAACTGCATCAACTTTTTCTGATTTTTCACGTAAAGTTGGATGTCCATATAAAACTATTTTCATTTTTATTTTTTCGCTCCTTTTAAACTCATTATTCGTATGTCTTATTTTATCACATTATTTGATAAATTTTAATACAAAACATCAATTAATTTTTATTTATCATTCCTCAATTTTTTTTAATCCCAATTTCGTTTCCGACACAAGCACTGCAAAAAGTACCAGTCCAGCCCCAACTGCCACTCTAAGCGATAATCTCTCACTTAGTATAAAAAATGCAAAAAGTGGCGCAAAAAGCGATTCCGTTGACATTAATATTGAAGCTCTTGTAGAAGTTGTGTATTTTTGACAGAATGTCTGTAATACCGTCGGTATCGCTGTTGAAAAGAGTGTTAAATAAATTATTGCAACTAACGTCATTCCAGCAGGATTTTCAATTTTACTTACATCTGAAAAAATAAAAACATTTATCACAAACAATATTCCAGCCACAAACATCTGCATAACAACAAGTTTTAATGACTCAACTTTTTTGCTGAAATACCCATTTGTAGCAATTTGCCCTGCAAAAAATACTGCACTTATAATCGTCAAAACATCCCCAAAATTAAGATTTGCAAGATTCATCTTCCTGTCAAAACTTATCACGGCAACTCCCATTACACAAATAACTGAAGCTAGAAATGCAAAAATATCAGGACGTTTCTTATGCAAAAACCAAAAAATATAAGGGACAATTATAACGTTTATCGAAGTAAAAAAAGCATTTTTACTGGCAGTCGTAAGCATTGCCCCATAAGTTTGAAAAGCATATCCAAAAAATTGAAAAATTCCAACTACTAATCCAGCCAAAATATCCTTTTTCGTAAATTTGCCAACTTTCCTAAAGAAAATCCCATAAAGAATAAGCCCTCCCACAAGAAATCTAACCGCTGACAAATAAAACGGATCAACCCCTGTATTCAGTCCAATCTTCACAAATACAAACCCAAGTCCCCAAAATATCCCCACAAAAAGTAGCCCAAAATCTGCTAAATACTGTTTCACAAAACTTCTCTCCTTATTATACTTTAATCTACATTATTAAAAAACTTCCTATAAATATCCATTTTCAAAAACTCATTTTCTATTTTTCCATCATTCTTTTCCAAATATTCCATTACAAAATCACGTACAAATTTGATTTCCTTCACATTTTTTACAATATCCGTAAAAAGCATGTCAGATACTCCGCTTTGTCTTGTTCCCAAGATTTCTCCTGAATTACGTAACTTTAAATCTTCTTCGGCAATTTTAAATCCATCTGTTGTTTCTTCCATAACTTCCAGTCTTTTTGTTGAAATTTCATTTGTTGTTTCGGATTCTAAAAAGCAGTAGGACTGGTATTTTCCACGGCCAACTCTTCCACGTAGCTGATGAAGTGAAGAAAGTCCAAATCTTTGAGCGTCACGGATTACCATAATTGAAGCATTTGGAACATTTACTCCGACTTCGATTACTGTTGTGGAAACTAGAATATCAAGTTCGTGATTTTTAAACTGTTCCATGACTTTCTGCTTTTCCTTGTAAGTTTGCCGTCCGTGCATAAGTCCGATTTTTCTATTTGGAAAAATTGAAATGTATTCTTCGTATGTTTCCTGTGCCGATTTTATATTCAGGCTCTCACTTTCCTCAATTAATGGCGACACTATGTACACTTGTCGTCCATCTTTCATTTTCTTTTCCATAAAGTTATACATTTTTTGTCTGTCAATTTCATTTTGTATCCATTTTGTCTTAATCGGACTTCTTCCAGCAGGCAACTCGTCAATAATTGACACGTCCAAATCTCCATAAATTGTAAGTGCAAGTGAACGTGGAATCGGAGTGGCACTCATAACAATTAAATTGGCAAGATTTCCCTTGTCACGTAAAAGTTTTCGCTGTGTTACTCCAAATCTGTGCTGTTCATCAATTACAATTAGTCCAAGATTTTTGAAAATTACATTATCCTCAATTAAAGAATGTGTCCCAATCACAATGTCAACAAGTCCTTCTTTTATCTCATTTAGCAGTTTTTCCTTTTTCTTTCCCTTCACACTCCCAGTCAAAAGTTCCACTCGTATGTCAAGATTCATAAACTCATCTACAATTCCCAGATAATGCTGTGTGGCAAGAATTTCTGTCGGTGCCATAATTACGCCCTGATAACTGTTTTCCACCATATAAAGAAGCATTATGAACGAAACAATCGTCTTTCCAGAACCAACATCCCCCTGAATCAGCCTATTCACAATCTTTCCAGCCTTTAATTCAGAATAAATCTCTTTTATCACACGTTTTTGTGCCTTTGTCAACTCATAATCCAGACTTTTTATAAACTTGCTCACAAGACTTTTATTATCCTCAAGTTTATAAATATTCCTATTTGCCTTGTCAACACTGAAACGATTTTGCAAAATTCCCATTTCCAGAAGCAAAATTTCCTCCAGCATAAATCTTTTTCGTGCTTTGCTTTGCTTTTCCTCATTTTCTGGGAAATGAATATTTAAAACCGCCTCTTTTCTTCCAAGCAGCTTCTCTTTCTGCAAAAACTCCTTTGGCAAATTTTCCTTCAACAAATATCCGTAATCCATCAGGGCATTTTCCATAACTTTTCTGATTGCCTGCTGTCTAAGCGACTCGGTAGACGGATAAATGGGTAATATCTGCTTTTGTTTCTGCATATCAAAACTAGCTTGATTGATTTTTTTATATTCAGGATTTATAAGCTGAAATTTTACAGTCTTTCTCACTTTCCCATAAACCATAATCTCATCGCCAATATGAATCCCATTTTTCACAAACCTGTTATTAAACCACACAAGCTCAATCATTCCGCTATCATCACTCAAAACCGCCCTGAACATAGTCCTTCCAGCCTTTATATACTGATTAACCGCATTCACAACCGTTCCTTGCAAAATCACAAATTCATCTGCCAGAATTTCCTCAATTTTCTTATGATTACTCCTATTCTCATAAGCTCTTGGAAAAAAATAAAGCAAATCATAAAGTGTAAAAACTCTCAATTTTCTAAATTTTGGAATATTTGTTTTTGTAACTCCTTTTATTTTCACATTTTCCAAATTTTCATAAAGCAAGTTATATGTTTTCATAGTCATTTCCGCCTTATTTTAATACTTTTTTATTTATTTTCTATCAAATAACTTTAAAATATTCTTTTAATTTATCAGTAATTCATTATATTATTACTACTAAATAATACCACACTTTATTTAAATTTCCTATATATTGAAAAAATAAAAAATTAGTATTTATATTTCAATAAATTTATGATAAAATTTTATTATAGCTCGAACTTCTTTAAAATCAAGCCAATAAAAAAATAAATTTAAAGTTTGAGTGGAACAGTTATAATCTTTTAGTTTGGTTTTAAGCGATATTATCATACATTCCGTTTCTTTCAAGACTAAACTAATAATTTTAAGATTTGGCTTTATCGTGAAGGAGAAATAAAATGTATAAAGTATTAATTGCAGATGATAATAAGCAGATTGTATCAATACTTTCAGAATACTGTAAAAAAAATAATTTTATTGTAAGCACTGTTTTCAATGGGGAAGATGCTCTTAAGGAAGTGGAGGAAAATAAATTTGATATTGTTCTTCTGGATGTTATGATGCCAAAAAAAGATGGATTTGATGTATGCCGTGAAGTGCGAAAATTTTCCAATGTTCCAATTATAATGATTACAGCACGTGGAGAAGACTATGAGAAAATAATGGGGCTGGAAATAGGTGCTGATGACTACATTGTAAAGCCATTTTCACCTGGAGAGATTATAGCAAGGATAAATGCCATTTTACGCCGGATTACTCCAAAAAATGATGACAGCGAAAAAATATTCTCATTTGATAACCTTGAAATTGACTTAAATAATTTTACTGTAAAAATAAATAACAAGATAATTTCCTTAACAAAAAAGGAAACCGAAATTTTATGGACACTTGTGACAAATCAGAATAAAGTTTTTACAAGAGAAAATTTACTTGACTTAATTTGGGGATTTGATTATTTTGGAGATAGCCGTACTGTTGATACCCATATAA
Source organism: uncultured Leptotrichia sp. (assembly GCA_963548925.1). GTDB lineage: Bacteria > Fusobacteriota > Fusobacteriia > Fusobacteriales > Leptotrichiaceae > Leptotrichia. The sequence continues at coordinate 4,896 of CAUUWI010000055.1, forward strand.
AGCGACTTCGTGCGAAGTTGGATAATTATGGGCATAAAAAATGGAATATTAAAACTATTTGGGGAGTTGGATATAAATTTGATATTCTGGAAAATTAAAAATTATAGTTATATTACGACTTTAAAAATACAAAAAATTTTAATACAATATTTGTATATAAAATTTATATATAATTCGATTCCTTAATATACAACTGGTAAAAATTAAATTGATGAAAAGGGAGAAAATATCTATATTTTTTGATTTCAATTTTAAAGGAGTTTAAAATTTTAAAAAGGAGATGAAAATGGCGAGAAATATAAAACAAATTTTCTTTAACGGAGAAGGATATCCACCAGAAACATTTCGGTTAGCAATGCTTCTATGCATGGTTGGGGGATTTATGGATACATATACGTTTGTTACACGTGGAAAAGTGCTGGCTAATGCACAGACTGGAAATATTGTCTTTTTTGCAATAAATCTGGGAAAAGGGGACTTGGAAAAGGCATTTTATTATTTTGTTCCAGTATTTGTATTTACAATGGGAATACTATTTTCAGAATTTATACGAATCAAATTTGAAAAACATAAAATTTTCCGATGGCAACAAATTGTCATATTTTATCAAGTCATAATAATGTTCATCATCGCATTTGTCCCAAGTGGAAAATGGAATATGCCAATAAACATAATTATGTCATTTATCGCCGCAATTCAATATCAAGGGTTCAAAAAAATTAGAGGAATGGCAGGAGCAACTACTATGTGTACAGGAAACCTGAGAAGTGGAATGGAAAATCTATTTAAATATGTAAGTACAAAAGAACCATCATTCTTACAAAATTTCTGGATATATATAGGATTAGATCTGTTTTTTTTCATTGGTGCAATTCTTTGTATGATTTTAGTTGGAATATATGCTGAATTGTCATTGTTAGCCTGCTGTGTTTTACTAATTATTGTATTTACAGTAATGTTTAAAGAAACTATTTAAAAAAATATAAAAAATTTGATTCTGAAAAGGATTATTATTAATAATAAATTTTTAATTCAGTCAATAACGTATGAAAAAATATTATATTTGTATGTTATTGTACTGATTTTTTTATATAAAAAAATGGCGTACCCGTGAGGAATCGAACCCCAAGCCTTCTGATCCGAAGTCAGACGCTCTATCCAGTTGAGCTACGGATACACACAAAAAGTAAGTTATTAAAAACTTACTTTGCTAATGCTTTTAAAATTTTAGGACTTAATGTTTCTTTATTTTTTAACAAGATTTTTTTAACTTGATCAGCATTTTTCCCTTTTAATGTTTTCATTGCTTTTGTACAAACTCTTACTCTAACATCTTCGTTATTGATAGTTAAAAGCATTGTTTGTAAATTAGGTCTCCAAATTCTCTTTGTAGCTTTATGAGAGTGACTTACTCTATTTCCATGGCTTACAGTTTTTCCAAAAACTTCACATCTTTGCATAATTATTCACATCTACTAAATAGCTTTAGTAGCTCTCCTTTCTATTTTTAATCTGATACAGCCTTTTACTGTTCTTTATTTTAATATATAACTTAACTATTTTATAAAATTATATGTTCAGTTAAAATTATTTTTTACATATCGGATTTCATTTTATCATATTTTCTAAATTTTTACAAGTTATTATCCATATTTTTTACTTTATTTCACAAATTTTCTTATTTTTCAAAAAATTGTTTTAAGTTTGGTGGAAAATAATTTGGGCCTTTTATCACTTTTCCATCTTCACGGTAAATTGGCTTCCCATTTTCATCCAGCTTGCTCAAATTACTTCTATGAATTTCCTCAAACACATCTTCAATAACATCCTGCATTCCATGCTCAATTATTGTCCCACAAAGGATATAAAGCATATCCCCAAGAGCATCTGCAACTTCCACGATATCTCCTCTTTTAGCCGCTTCCAGATACTCATCATTTTCCTCTTTCATCAAGTCAAATCTTAACTTTTCCAGTCCATTTTCAAGTTTTCCAATTGGTTTATCAGAATTTCCCAGTTTATAAATTCTATGAAATTCCTCAACACATTCTATTTTTCTTTTCACTATTATATTTCCTTTCTAAATTTATCTTATTATCAATATCAGCAAGAGATATAAAATCAAAACTTTTACAATATCAGAATACAATACAATTGCTGAAAAAAATCTTGTTTTTTCTAAAATTTCAGTACTGTCTGTTTCTACTTTTTTTAATATTTTTGCCTGTATATTTTTTATATCTTTTTTCATTAAGAAAATTGCCAATATTAGTGCCAGTACAATCATTATTCCAGCAATAACAGTTTTTTGCATAACAAAAAAAGAAAGTTTTCCGAAGAAAATAGATAGAATTAAGCCCATTATTAATGATAGAACTATTAAAGCGGATTTCATATTCTTTTTTTGTTTATTTATTAATATTTTGGGCAAGATAAATGATAAAAGTATTTCGAGTATAAATGAAATTATAAAGAAAATTCCTTTTGCATTGGGCAGTTTTACTTTTCTTAATGACTGAATTATGTTGTCTAGCTCGAAAATCATATAGTTTTTTAATATCATACATAATAAAACTGAAATTGTGATTCCTGAAAATATCCATATTCTGCTTGCTAGAATTTCTTCGTTTATAAAGCTTTTTATCTCGTGTACTGTTTTACTGTCAATTTTTTTGTTAGTTTTCAAAGTTTTCCCCTTTAATAAATAGAATAAGAGTTATTTCAGGATTGAGTGAACAGTTTTAATGTCAATAATCCAAAAATAACCCTTTATATTTTTATTAAATTATAATATTTGTTATTATCTTTTTCTTCCTAAAATTCTTAAAATGTATAGGAATAAATTTATAAAGTCCAGATATAAATTTAATGCACCGACAATTTCGATTTTGTTCAAAATCTCTGAATCTTCCTGAACTGCGTAAGTGATAATGTTATTTCTTATTCTGTTTACATCAACTGCAATGAAAATTGTAAAGATAATTACACCTATTACTGATATAAACAAGTCAACTCCGCTACTTTGCAGAAAAATGTTTATAATACTAACTAAAATTAATGTTATTAACCCAGCAATTAATATTGGTGTAAATTTTGTCAAATTTTCTTTAGTAAAATAACCATAAACTGCTAAAACGACAAATAATGTCAATGTTCCTAAAAATGCTGAAAATATAATTTCCGGAGCATAAATAAGCCCAATAACTGAAAGTGTCAGTCCATTTAATATCGAATATGCAACAAACATCATTCTTAATGTGCCTGAATTAGCTCTGTAAAGCAATGCTGTAAATCCGAATACCATAACTACTTCCAGAACAGCAAATACCCAATACATATTCAAAATTCCATAAGCAATCGGGCTTCCTGATTCCAGTCCACTGTAAACGAGAAAACCTGCCCCTCCTGTCAGAAGAAGTCCCAGCACCATCCACAACATGCTTCCACGAACTTTTGAACTTACAAGTCTATCCAAATCATCATAAGTCATCGTCATTTGTCCGTTATATTCGTTGTAATCGTCATTGTTGTGATTATAAGTTTCCAATTCATCATAATCATTTCTCATAAAAATCACCTCATTAGTTTAATCTTTTTTATTTTTAAAAATTAAATTTCTAAAAACTGTTTTATTTCAAGCAACTTGAATAATTTGTTATCAATTTTTGTAATATTTCAGATTAAAATTTTATATCCAAGCTATCATAGTATTATAACAATAAAATTTTAAAAAAGACTTTTATTTATCAGTTAAGTCGCTTATTTTCGTTTTTTTGTTTGTTTAAGAACATAAATCTAAATTTAACATTTATATATTTTTATTTTAAAAACGGAACAACTGATTCCTCTTTCAAAGTTTCGATAATTTCATCAACTGATACATTTTTACTGTCTTGTGAACCAAATCTTCTTACATTTACTTCGTTGTTTGCAACTTCGTTTTTACCGATTATTAATTGAACTGGTATTTTCTGAACTCCGTTTGCTTCTCTGATTTTGTATCCGATTTTTTCTACTCTTGTGTCAAGTTCCACTCTGATTCCTGCGTCTTGAAGTTTTGTAAACAATTCTTTTGCAAAAGGCACTTGCTCGTCAGAAATTGTTAAAATTCTTGTTTGTACTGGTGCTAGCCAAGTTGGGAATGCTCCTGCATAATGTTCGATTAAGATTCCCATAAATCTTTCCATACTTCCATACATTGCCCTGTGAATCATTACTGGCTCGTGTTTTTCACCATCTGCACCTATATAGCTCATTTCAAATCTTGCTGGAAGGTTAAAGTCTAATTGAATTGTTCCACATTGCCAGATTCTTCCGATTGAGTCTTTCATCTTAAAGTCAATTTTTGGTCCGTAGAATGCTCCGTCTCCAGGATTTAGCTTGTAATTGATTCCTTTATGTTCCAAAGCTGATTTCAAGTTTGCTTCAGCCATTTCCCATATTTCGTCTGAACCTATTGCTTTATCAGGTTTTGTTGACAATTCAATGTGGTATTCAAATCCGAACACAGTATAAAAATTATCATATAAATCAATAATTTCGATAATTTGTTCCTCAATTTGCTCTTTTGTACAGAAAACGTGAGCATCGTCCTGTGTAAATGCTCTAACTCTCATAAGTCCATGTAAAGCTCCACTAAATTCATGTCTGTGAACAAGCCCCATTTCTCCGTATTTCAATGGCAAATCCTTGTATGAATGTAAATTATTCTTGTAGGCAATTATTGAACCTGGACAGTTCATAGGCTTTATTGCATATTCTTTTTCATCAATTGTTGATGTATACATATTTTCACGGTAATTGAACCAGTGTCCAGAAATTTCCCATAATTCCTTATCTAGCATAATCGGAGTTTTTATTTCCTGATAACCTCTTTTTTTATGCTCAACTCTCCATATTTCCTGCAATTTATTAAATAATTCCACACCTTTTGGCATAAAGAACGGGAATCCTGGTCCATGCTCGTCTA
>CAUUWI010000056.1:0-9850 GCA_963548925.1 uncultured Leptotrichia sp.
TAATTCAAGCGAGCATTTTACTAGAATTGTACCATTATTAGTAGAAATGTGTGAAACTGCTCCAATTATTCAAACATTTAACAGATTAGTTTAAAAATTATTAGAATGTAGTTAGTTTATTGACTTGACTACATTTTTTTGTTTTATAATTAAAAATGCTTGACTAATAATAGTTTTAAATTATAAAATATACTCAAACATATTTAAAATCAAACGGGTAAGCAACCATGAAATTTGAATAGCATAATTATAACTTTCAAGTTGGATTTTAAAGTGATTTTACAATATTAAGAGATAATTTTAGAAAAGGAAAAATATGAAAATATTAATAATAAGATTTAGTTCATTTGGAGATGTACTACTTACAACTCCAGTGATAAGGGCAATTAAGGAAAAGTATCCAGAGGCTATGATAGATTTTATAGTTTATAATACTTTTTCTGAGGCGATTTCCTTGAATCCTGAAATTAGAAATTTGGTAATTTTTGATAAAAAGAAAAGCAAGGATAGAAATTATATAAAAGATACGATAAACAAGCTGAAAATAGAGAATTATGACTATGTTATTGATTTACATTCCAAATTTCTTTCTAGAATTATTGGAAAAAGTCTTGAAGATAGACACACTCAGTATTGCCGGTATAAAAAGAGAAAATGGTGGAAAACTATACTTGTGAAGGCAAAACTTATTACATACAATGCTGATTGTACAATTGTTGAAAGTTATTTTACAGCGTTGAAAAAATTGGGGATAAGTTTTTCTGATAAAAATATAAAAAATGGGCTTGGTGATAATCTAGAATTTTATATTGACAAAAAAATGGAAGAAGAATTTGTACAAAAATATGATTTGAAAGGCGGAAGTTATTTTGTGCTGGCTCCAGGAGCTTCTAAATTTACGAAAAAGTGGCCTTATTATGATGAATTGACAAAAAAAATTCTGGAAAATGAAAGTAAGTTTGTAAAAAATCAGAAAAAATTGAGAATTTTTGTGATTGGTGGAAAAGAAGATGCAAATGTTGTAAAAGCTGACGGGAATGGACAAATTATTGATTTATGCGGAAAAATTTCTTTTAAGGAAAGCGGAATATTGCTAAAACATGCCAAAGTGGCTGTTGTAAATGATTCAGGTCCTTTTCACATAGCGAGAGCCGTAAAAGCAAAAACTTTTGTATTTTTTGGGCCGACTGACCCAAAATTATTTTCCTTTGAAAAAAATACATTTTTGCTGAATAATCCAAGCTGTCCGCCACATTCACTTTATGGAGATGATAAATTTCCTAAGAAATATGCAGATTGTATGACTGGAATTTCGGTAGAAACTGTATTTGAAAAAATTGTAAAGGAATATGACAATTAAAAATTGAAGAAAAAAATGAAAAACGAAAAGAAGAAAGAGAGAAAACTATGAAAATACTTGCATTTGAAACATCCTGTGATGAAACTTCCGTTGCAGTTGTAGAAGATGGAAAAAAGATTTTAAGTAATATTATTTCCACTCAGATTGACATTCACAAGGAATTTGGCGGCGTAGTGCCTGAAATAGCCTCACGGCACCACATTGAGAACATTTTACCAGTATTTACCGAAGCTCTGGAAAAAGCAAACTGCGAATTAAGCGATATTGACTACATCGCTGTAACAAATACTCCCGGGCTTATCGGCTCTCTGCTTGTAGGCTTAATGTTCGCAAAATCCTTGAGTTATGCCAACAACATTCCACTACTTCCAGTAAATCACATTAATGGACATATTTTCTCAAGTTTCATTGATAACGATGTAAAATTACCCGCAATATCGCTAGTTGTATCAGGTGGACATACAAACTTGTATTACATTTACGAAGAAAATGAAAAGATAATCACTGATTTGCTCGGAGAAACGTTAGATGACGCTGTTGGAGAAACTTATGATAAAATCGCAAGAATATTGGGGCTGGAATATCCGGGAGGCCCGCATATTGATAAACTGTCGGTAAATGGAGAAGATATTTTAAAAATTAAAAAACCAAAAGTTGACGGATATAATTTTAGTTTCAGCGGAATAAAAACTTTTATAACTAATTATGTGAACAATCAAAATATGAAAGGAAATCCTGTTTCAAGAGAAGACATCGCAAAATCCCTTCAGGAAATTATTGTAAATGTCTTGTATGATAAAATTTTGATGGCTGTGAAAGAAAAGGATGTAAAAACAATACTTGTTGCAGGCGGTGTTTCTGCAAACAGACGGCTTCGTGAAAAATTTTTGGAATTTACAAATATTAAAACTAATGAAAACGAACAAATCGAAGTTCATTTTCCAAAAATGGAATATTGCACTGATAATGCGGCTATGATAGGAGTTGCAGCTTATTATGACTTGAAGAATAATTCTCAAAATGAGTTTGGAAAACAGTATAATGTGGATGCGATTTCCACTAAAAATTAAAAAAATAATATAACACAACCAATTGGAAAATATTACTTTGGTTGTGTTGCAATAATAAATCAAATAAAAAATAACCGTTCTTATAAATAACAGCGGTTATTTTATAATCGCATTACTCTTTATAAACATCTCTTCTATGTCCAACAATTAATGCTAGAATTACTAACTTATTATCCTCAATGTTACAAATAATTCTATAATCACCAATTCTGTATCGCCATTGTCCTCTTCTATTTGAGGTCAATCCTTTTCCATAGATACGAGGATTAGTGCAATTTTCAAGATTTTTATCAATCCAAGCAACCAACATTCACTGAGTATATTTATCTAACTTTTTAAATTCCTTATCAAAGCGTGGTGTTGTATTTACAGTATAAATCATAAATCCAATTCACCCTTCAACTCAGAAAATGGTCTACTTTTCTTCCCAGTATTAACGTATTCTCTATATGATTCTTCTCCAACAACAATATCATACTGTTCTTCAATTTTATCAAATAAAGCTCTTTTAAATGCTTCACCTAAACTCATTGAATTAAGCCTTGCATAACTTGTTGCAAGACGTTTTTCTTCATCTGTAAGTCTTATAGAAAATGCCATAGAAATCGCTCCTTCCACTATATAGTACATTATAGTACAAGTGACCTTTTATGTCAACAATTTTTAATATTTATTTGCTATTTATTCAAAAATTATAATTAAATACTTTTTGCACTTTCCAAAAACAATTCCTGCAATTTCACAGCTTCACCATCTTCGGTATTTGCTCCTACAAATTCAAAGCCTTTTGGCAATAATTTTCTTAGTCTGTCGATGGAATTTCCCATTGCAAAGCCTTTTCCAACTATTGTAAGCATTTCAAAGTCATTTTCTCCATCTCCAAAAGCTACTGCATCCTTTAATTCCAAGCCCTCCCTTTCTAGCAGGAATTTTGCCGCTGCTCCTTTGTTTGCACCTTTTGCCATAACTTCCATACAATAATCGCTGACAAAGATGACATTTACATCATCTGTTATTTTCAAGATAGCTTTTTCCAAGTTTGTGAGCCGTTCGTGATCTCCAATGTAAAATATTTTTAATATATCCAAGTTTTTTAATTCATCTTTTGAAACTTCCTTAAAGTCAACTTTTACATCTCTTGAAATCCTATCATACACTTTTTGAGCCGTTCCTTTTGTGATAATCCATTCATTTCCTGAAAAAATGTTTAGATGCGAACCTTCAGCAATATTTTCGTAATCAAGTTCCAATATTGCTTTTGCCGCTTTGCTTGACAATCCCTTTTCATAAATCATATTTCCGTCTGCGTCAAAAATTCTTGAACCATTTGCTGCTATAATCGGAATTTTTACTTCAAGTTGTTCAGTTACGTATCCAATTTGATCATAACTTCTGCCTGAGGCAATATAAAATTTTATCCCTTTTTTTATTATTTCTTTTATCACATTCTTAGTAAATTTTGTAACATGATGGCCTCTGCTTAATAAAGTACCGTCTAAATCACTAATAACTGCTTTATACATAAATTCTCCTTCTTTCTCCAATTCTTATAAATCAAATAATTCACGTACTTTTTTGGCCATCCCATCATTTGCATTACTTTCAATAACTTCCGTATCCGTCAATTTCTCAAGCAATAAATAAATCGAATTTTCCATTGCAAAACCAAGTCCAGTTTCTGTTATCAAATCATAGTCATTAAACCCATCCCCAAACGAAACAGCATCTTTCAATGTCAATCCATCTCTTTCTAGCACTACTTTCGCCGCTTTTGCCTTGTTACAGTTCGCAGGAAAAACTTCCAGACTTCCTTCATTTGCAAATAAAAGGCTTATATTTTCCTCTCCAACTACTCTTTTTATCTCATTTTCCAGTTTCAGCAATTCATCGTGCTCTTCTCCAAGGAAAAAGATTTTTGTAAAACCTTGTTTTTTAAATTCTTCAGGAGTAATTTGCTGTGGGTATCTAGTTCTGTCAGGCTTCTTATTATAAAAATATTCCCTCAAATCTTCCGTAACAAACCAGTTTGGCCCAGAATATCCAGTTATAATAATATCTTTACCAAATGACTTGTAATCAATATTCAGAACTTTATCTAAATATTCTTTTTTCAGCTTATTTGAAAAAATTTCATTCCCATTTTCATCAAAAGCAACAGATCCATGTGAAGTAATTAATGGAATTTGTACACCAAGTTCATCCATAGCCTCCTTTGCTCCTAAATAATTTCTTCCAGTCGCAATATAAAACTTAATCCCTTTTTTTAGCAGCAATTTTACTGTTTCCCTAGTAAATTCACTTACTTTATGCTCTGCATTTAAAAGCGTACCATCCAAGTCACTTACAACAGCTTTAAACATTTTATTTTTCTCCTTCTTTTATTATGTTTTAGTCATTTGTAAAAGTCTAAAATCTCTAATAATCACAATGTTTTTACAGTTTTAATTTCTACCATTTTTCTCCAGTATTTTTGAAATAAAATTTTAATATTTTAGATAAAAACACTGTATTTAGTTGATTTTTTATATTATTACTTTTACAATCTCCTATTATTATGTTTTGATAATTTTTATAAAAATAATTTTGAAAATTCATTCATAAATTCCTCTTCATCAAAAGGTTTTGATAAAAATGCCTTTGCTCCAGCTTCTTTTCCCATTTTCATATAGTTTGGGAATATAACCATTGTACTGCAAATCATAATTTTGGCTTTCTTGTCGAAGTCTGTGATTACTTGTGTGGCTTTTAGCCCGTGCATTCTCGGCATATTTATGTCCATTGTTACAATTGTCGGATTTACCTTTTTGTACATTTCCACAGCTTCCAAGCCATCGCTTGCTTCATATACTTTGTATCCCTGATCTTCCAGAATATCCTTTATATCGTCCCTAATATATGGCGTATCATCTACAACCAATGCAATTTTGCTCATTATTTCCCTTCTCTTTCTAAAATACTTATATTTTAAAGATTTAATTTTTTATTTTTTTTTAATATGCTCAAACCCTTTCAAAATCGAACCAATCTAAATTAAACAAAATCAGAGTTTAAGTAAAATAGTTATAACTTTAAAGTAATTTTATAAATCAAATATCTTTCGCACTTTCCTTGCCATTCCATCGTTTGCATTACTTTCGATAATTTCAGTATCCATCAGTTTTTCAAGCAATCTATAAATCGAATTTTTCATTGCAAATCCAAGTCCTGTCTGAGTTATCAAATCATAATCATTAAATCCATCTCCAAATGAAACGGCATCTTGTAATGTCAATCCATCTCTTAACAGTAAAAAACCCGCAGCCACGGCCTTATCGCAGTCTTTTGAAAAAATTTCCAGACTTTTTTCATTTACAAATACGACATTAACTTCTCCGTTTGTTACTTTCCGTACTTCCTTTTCTATTTCCAGTAATTTTTCGTGTTCACCCAGAAAAAATATTTTTGTAAAAGCAAGTTTTTCAAAATCATTCCACTCAATCTGCTCTGGATACTGTTTTCTATTTGGCTTTTGGGCATAAAAATAATCTCTGGCATCTTCTGTTACGTACCAGTGATTGCCTGAGAATCCATTTAAAATTATTTCTTTATCAAATGATTTATAGTCAATCGAAAAAATTTTATCCACATATTTCTGCTCAATATTGTTGACGTAAATTTCTATCCCGTTTTCATCTACGATTCTGGCACCGTTTGACGTAATCAAAGGGATTTTCAAGCCAATTTCGTCCATTATCTCCTTTGCACCAACGTATCCCCGTCCAGTTGCAATATAAAATTTTATTCCTTTTTCCAGCAACAACTCAATTGTTTCCTTTGTAAATGGACTAACTTTATGCTCTTCATTCAGAAGCGTTCCATCTAAATCACTTATAACAGCCTTATACATAATAAAATTTCCTCCTATATTGATTTTAACACATTCCCCCAAAAATTTGAATTAAAATTTTTTTAAACTTGCAAAAACTTGCCTAATAATGATACAATATCACAGAGAAAATAAATTTGTGAGGTGAAAAAAACAATGGGAACATTTGAAGATTATTTGAAATTTGAAGTGACTGAAGCACAAGAAGATAAAAAGCAGCTAAGAATTATAGAAAAAATTTTTTTATCTAAAGAAACTGAAAAAGCTATAAAAAGTATAGATAAGGATATTACAATTATTGCGGTGGCACAAGTTTACTGTCCAGACTGCCGTGCAACTGTTCCTTTCCTAAAAAAATTCAGCGAGTTGAACAGCAAAATAAAAATTGACTACCGTTCAAGAAAAACTGCCAAAGAGTTTTTTCCAGATACAGATGAAAGAATTAAAATACCCACTCTAATTTCGTATGTTGACGGAAAATACAATATTTTCTGGAGTGAATTTCCAAATGTAGTGAGAAAAGAAATGGAAGAAAATCCAGAAAATTTTGAAGATATTAAATACAATTTTAGAATTGGAAAATTTAATGCACAAATTGAAAAGGAACTGGTTGATTATTTGACTTCTTTATAAAATAAAAAGCAGGGAATAAAAATAGTTTGTATTTTCTTTCCTTGCTTTAACTAAAAAAATTATTTTATTTATTTCAACTGGAATTTCTTTAAAATCAAACTAATAAATCAGATAATATTGTCAAATTTAATAAACGATTCTTTTATTATTTTCTAAAGTTCTTTTTATTTTTTCTAAAAATATTTTTATAACTTCACTTTTGGGCTTTTCTGCTCCATCGTACATCACTGTTCCAGAAATATTATCAATCTCGCTATATCCTGAATATGTCCATCCATTTTTTTCCAACATATTACTCAAACTTTTACTTTCATTATAAAAAAAGGTAATAACTTCTACTTGTCCTTTAAATTTTTTCTTTTTTAATAATTTTACAACTTCTTTTATTGTCGAATTGTCCTTTGAATCAAAATAAATTAATGTAACTTTATTTGCATTTTTAGATATATTTTTATAAATTTTGTCCCTGTCACTTTCCAAAGCCGCTTTTCCCATAATAAATGCCTTTAACTCTTCCTTACTATGTGTCGGTATTCCAACCACTGTATCATAATCATCATTTTCTACCTTTAAAACATTTGAGTATAATTTTTCATTACTTATTTCATTAGAAAATATCAAGCAATTACCAAATATAACTAAAAATAACAATATCCATTTTTTCATATTATTGACATCCTCTCTGTACATTATTTTTTTCCAAAATTAATTTTTCCAGCGATTTTCCCTTTTCAGTTTCACTTTCAATTTTATAATAGTTTTTGGCATCACCTTTTAAATAATACTCTTCTTTTGATTTTAAATCGTACACTCCTTTTTTACCATCAAAATAACACGGATAGGAATCTCCTATAAATCTTACTGGTAACCCGTAATCTGTTTCCACATCCAGCAATATCCCATTTTTTACAGTTAAGCCTTTTGGAAGCAATATTTTTTCTTTATAAAATGTTGTCTCTTCCCATTCCCTTTTTAGAATATCATTCATCAAAGCATTGATTTTTTCCTTGTATTCTTCTACCATATAAGCATGATAACCTTGTCTGTATTGAGCATTATCAGTTTTAGGTATTAATTTTCCTGCTATGTAAAATGGTGCTCCTATAACTGCCGCCGTTGTTTTTATCATGGGTTTAACAATTAAGGAATAACATGAGTTTAAAAGAATTACGCTCATTAATAATAAAAATATTTTTTTCATACTATTTTTCCTCCGTATTTTCTGTATTTTTACAGATTTGTTTCATATCATTTGCCTTTATAATTTTATTTTCCAATTCTTTTCCATCGTATGTATATGACTCAATGTAAACATATTCATCATCAAATAATTTCTTAAAATATTTATCCTTGTATTTATCTTTATCCCACGAACTTTTCTCTAAACACGGATTAGAAGCACTGTAAAATACTATCGGGAGTCCATATCCCGATTCTTTATCCACCATTTCTATATTATAGTCAATTACTTTCAGCACAATATTTTTCGGAACAATCAAATTTACATCTCTATTATAAATTTTTACCGCTTGAGATTCCATTTCCCTGTCAAGTACATGCAGCGTTATTCTGCTTACTTTTTCTTTATAAGCTTTATTTTGATATGCTGCATATCTATCCTTTTTTTTAGGCTTGTAATCATTTATGCTTTCTGAAATAGTTTCTGATATACTTTGTATTGGCAATATTACTGGAGATAAAACTCCTTTTACAACTCTACAAGATGATAATAAAAAACAGATAAATATTAAATTCATTACTTTTTTCATAAAATTCTACCAACTTTCCGATAATTTTAAAATCATTTTTATAGCTTTATACTCCTGTGTTCCTTCTTTTAAATTATCATCGTAGTCAAAACTGATATACACATTTTCTGATAATTTTTTTAAATAATATTTTTTATTTTGATTTTCAGTATCAATAAACGTATTTTTACTAATTATCTTAAATTTATCATTTTTTCCTGATAAAATATTATTCAGCTTTACTTTTTCATCAATTTCAACTTTTTTTACAGCCACAGGGTAACCAACTTGTCGTATTTCATCAAATAAATATTCTCCCGAATCTAAAAATCCTATTTTTATATTTTCAAAATTTTTAGTTACTATTCTTTTAGGAACTAAAATTTCTGCTTCCTTATATAATTTCAACTTCGTTTTATTTTCATATGTTACGATTGGAAAATACCTGTCATCCAAACTAGCTGTTCTTAATCCATTAGGCGAGCTCGCCTCCAGCTTTTTCCTTTTCTCCTCATTTTTTTCCTCTTTTGATTTAGGCTCATCACAATTAATATCTCCCGTAGCACAACCAAGTTCATAGGATAAATAAAAAAGTGTTCCAGCCGCTACTGCCCCGCACGAATTTAACATAACAATACTCATAATTAAAAGTAAAATCTTCTTTTTCACAAAATTACCTCCTTCTGAATATTTTTCAATTTTGTTCAAAATTAACAAAACTAGAAATTAAATAGTGAAATTTTAAACTTCTTATTTTTAAAGTTCTTTAATAAATTATACCACATACCTTATGTATATCAAAATCCATAAAATAATATCAACAAAATAGCAACTCACATTATTTTTCATAAATATCTATACTAGAATTTCTTTTTCCGCCTTTTTTTCCATGTATAATAATTAAGCCCACTTTTTTATGTTTATTAATTTCAATAGATAAAATATTCATATTAGTTTTATAAATATATTGAAACACATCGTTTAATCTATCATCTGGCACAATTACAAAAAATTCCCCATAATTTTTCAAAAGTCTCTTTATTTCATAAAAAAGTTCTTCCAATGTCAATAAAATTTCATATTTACTAATTTGTTCTGCTTCATTTTCAGGAAGTTTTCCAGAATTTATCTTTTTATATGGCGGATTTGAAAAAATAAAATCGTATTCTCCTTT
>CAUUWI010000057.1:0-9683 GCA_963548925.1 uncultured Leptotrichia sp.
CTGGATGTGAAAAGGGACGAGTTGGAGAGAACTGGGGAGTTGGAAACGTATAAGGCACATAGGGAAAGTATGCCTGAAGAGCTGGTTATGCAGATTGATACTATTATGAAGGTGTTAGATGGGTATAGAATTCCCAAATATAAGAAGGCTGGGCAGGAAGCGGATGATGTTATTGCCACTTTTGCCACTAAATTTTCTAATGATGCTGATGAACAAATTGAGGTTTTTGTAATAACTGGGGATAAGGATTTGGCACAGCTTGTAGATGGGAAAATTAACATTGCCTTACTTGGAAAAGGGGATAAAAATTCTGCATTTAAACATATAAAAACTGATGAAGATGTAGTTGAATACTTGGGAGTTACGCCTGATAAGATTCCTGACTTGTTTGGACTTATGGGGGATAAGTCGGATGGGATTCCAGGAGTTACTGGGATTGGTCCTAAAAATGGAGTGAAACTTATTACGACTTATGGAAATTTGGAAGGAATTTATGAAAATATTGACGAAATAAAAGGGAAACAGAAAGAAAAATTACTGACTAACAAGGAAAATGCCTTTATAAGTCGGGAACTTGCAACTGTGAAAAGAGAACTTGATGTTGAATACGATAAAAATAAATTGAAATTTGAGGAAAAGGATTTTGACAGTCTTTTGAAACTTTATGAAGAGCTTGATTTTAAAAGATTTTCTAAAGCTGTGGAAGAAGAAAAGGAAAGATTTTTGCAAAATGGAAACCAAAAGGAACTTACTGAAGAAGAAAAGCAAATTTTAGAAAAAAATAAAAAAATCGCTGAAGAAAAATTGGAAAAAGAGAGACTTGAAAGAGAAAAAGTTGAAAAGCAGGAATTGGAGTATGATAAGGAAAATCCGATTTTTGATGGAATTTCACATTTTTATGAGCATGTGGAGTACGAACATAATTCAGAAATAGACAAAAAAATTGATGAAATTCAAGTTTTAAAAGAAAAATTGGTAATAGAATATGAGGCCCAGAAGAAAAAGGCAGAAGAGATTGCGTTAGAAAATCAGAAAACTGAAAAAACTAAGAAAACTAAAGATGAAAAAGTGTATTTTGAGAAAAATTATGGAAAAGTTATTAGTTGGAATGATGCTTATTATGTGATTGAGAAAATGGATAAAAAAGTGGCTATTTTTGAAAATATGCTTGGACTTTCCATTTGTGATGAAAAAACGAATATTGTTCTTTTGGACAGTGAACTTCAGGATATTTTGCAAAATGGAAATCAAAAAAATGCAGAGTCTGGAGTACAGATTAATTTATTTAGTTTAAGTGATAATGCTGATGAGAAAAAAGATAATAAAAAAAATATTGAGAATATTTATAAATTATTGAGTGAGAAAGAAATTATCGCTTATAATGTGAAAGAATATATGAAAAATGGGGAAAGTGAGTATTTTGGATATTCTGTTGGCGGTAAAACTTATGGGATAAATGAGGAGAGGTTCGGAATAAAATGTACTGAATATTTTGATATCCTGCTTGCAAGATATGTACTTGGAACAGAAAGTTTACAGGAAATTGAGGAAATAATTCTAGATGAGTTTGGTATCGAGATTGCAACTTTTGAGGAGCAATTTAAAAAGGAACGAAGAAAGAAGGATTTTAGCGATGTTTCTGATGATGTGATTTGTGAGTTTTTATCAAAGAGAACATTTTTTATTTATAAATTAGAAACAATTTTTAGAAACAGATTACAAAATGAGCAGTTCTTAAATATATTTGACAAGCTGGAAAGTCGATTAATACCAGTATTGGCACAAATGGAGGAAACAGGGATAAAAATTGATAAAAAATATTTCAGTGAATTTCAAAATGAGCTGGAAGAAAAGATAAATATGCTTCAAAGTGATATTTATAAACTTGCTGATGGGGAATTTAATATTGATTCGCCACAACAATTAGGAGAAGTTTTGTTTGAAAAATTACAGATTCCATCAGGTAAAAAGACAAAAACTGGATATTCAACAAATGTGGAAGTTCTGGAAATGATTGCAAACAATGGAGAATTGACAGAAGATAAGCGGATGATTGGGAAAAAACTGCTGGAATACAGGGCTTATAAAAAACTGTTATCAACTTACATTGAGCCAATTCCAAAACTGGCGGATAAAGAGGACAGGATTCATACGACTTTTAACCAGAATGGGACATCTACTGGACGACTTTCTTCAGCAAATCCAAATTTACAGAATATTCCTGTGAGAACAGACGATGGGATTAGGATTCGGACAGGTTTTGTGGCGAAGGAAAGGCATAGCTTGATTTCATTTGACTATTCTCAAATTGAATTGAGAGTTTTGGCTGAATTATCGAAGGATAAACATTTGGTGCAGGCTTATCAGGATGATCAAGATTTGCATAGCTTGACAGCTAGAAAAATATTTTTTAAAACAGAAGAAGATAAAATTTCAAGAAACGAGAGAAGTATTGCAAAAGTAATTAATTTTAGTATTCTTTATGGGAAAACTCCATTTGGGTTGTCAAAGGAGCTGGGAATTACAGTTCAAGAGGCTTCACAATATATTAGGACATATTTTGAGGAATATCCAAGAGTTAAGAATTTTTTGGATATTGTAACAGAAACAGCTAAACTTCACGGATTTGTGGAAACTTTTTATGGGACAAGAAGATATATTAGTGGAATTAATGCAAAAAATAAAAATGTTCAGGCACAGGCTGTAAGAATGGCGGTAAATACTGTCGTTCAGGGAACAGCGGCAAATATTATAAAAAAAGTTATGATTGAACTTCATGAGGAATTTAAAAATGATGAAAATATCAAAATGCTTCTTCAAGTTCACGATGAACTGATTTTTGAAGTTCGAGATGAATTTGCTGAGGAATATATGGAAAAAATTGAAAACATTATGGAAAATACGGTTAAATTTAAGAAAGTTCCCTTGAAAGCTAATGGAAGTGTGGCTAAAAATTGGGGACTATTAAAGTAATAATATATTTTATATATGCACAGCTTTATTATAATGAAAATTCTGAAAAGCAGAAAAACAATGAGATTAAGGAAAGGAAGTGATAATATTGAATTATAACGAAAATTTAGGAATTTTAACAATGATTTTGATGACACTCATAATCATGACGGTAATACTGAGGACATTGCCAATATTTGTAAAAATCCCGGAAAACAACCTAAAAGTTAATAAGTTCTTTGAAGCACTTCCTTATACTGTGTTGACAGTGTTAGTATTTCCAGATATTTTCACTTCTACTGGAAATACAAATTTTGATATTATAAGAGTTCTGATTGGAATGGTAATCGTGGCATATTTAACCTTTAGGAAGATAAATCTGGGAATAATAATAGTTGTTTCTATTGCAGTGATATATTTTTTAGGAATGTTAAAAGGCAATTTTATTTAACAACAGTGATTTTTATTTCAAAATAATTTGAATATAATATAAGTAAAGAAAATAATAGATGAAATAAAAATAAAAAAATTTTTATTGAAAAACGTATAAATATTGGGTATAATATTATCATAATGATTAAGTTATAAGGAGGATATGGACAAAAATGTTCATAAAAAATAATGAAAGATTTACAAAAAACACGGAAATTAGTAAAAACGTCATTTTTTATAGCAGTTGTAACAATTGCGGCAGTTCTTTCATTTCCACGTGAATTAACAGGAAAAGAATGGCAAATTTATATGAATAGCTATCTTATTACTACAATGGGATTAACAGTTGGAGGAGCGGCTATCGGTATATTTTTTGGGATGGTATTAGCATTTTTTAAATTTCAGAAAACAAATAATGAAATTGTTAATATGATAAAAGATGTTGTTATCGATGAATATGTTGATATAATGCGTGGGACACCAATGGTTTTACAATTATTGATACTTTCAGTAGTTATAGCAGTATTTGATAATTATTGGGTGGCAGTTATTGCTCTTGGAATGAATAGTGCGGCTTATGTTGAAGAAACAGTACGTTCTGGAATTGAAAGTATAGATAAAGGGCAAATGGAGGCTGCAAGAGCGACTGGAATGCCTTACAGAATGGCAATGAACGAAATTATTATGCCACAGGCTGTAAAAAATATTTTACCGGCACTTGTAAATGAGTTTATAAATTTATTTAAGGAAACATCAATTGTGGGATATATCAGTGTTGTTGATATTACGATGAACAGTAAAAGTTTACAAGCAGTATATTACAGTGTAAAACCTATATTATTTACAGGTGTAGTTTATTATGTGAGTGTGAAATTATTCTCATTTATTGGGAAACGATTGGAGATGAGATTAAAGGAAAATGATTAGTTTTAATAAAAAATGTAAAGAATCAGCTTCATTTCAAGGTATTGCCGGTGAATTAAGAGAAGTTGAAATGATAAAAATAAAAGATTTGAAAAAAAGATATGGTGAATTAGAAGTACTGAAGGGAATTAGTACAGAAATAAAAGAAGGAGAAGTAATTTCGGTTATAGGACCTTCTGGAAGCGGTAAATCAACATTTTTACGTTGCATTAACAGACTTGAAGAACCAACATCGGGTAAAATCTGGGTAAATGGAAAAAATATTATGGAAAATGGAGTGGACATAAACAAAATCCGTGAAGAAATTGGAATGGTATTTCAGCATTTTAACTTGTATCCTCACAAAACAGCAATGGAAAATATTACTTTAGGACCGATTAGATTGAAAAAGATGTCAAAATCTGAAGCTGAAAAACTGGCAATGGAATTATTAGAAAAAGTAGGTCTTTCTGATAAAAAGGATGTTTATCCAAATAAACTTTCTGGTGGACAAAAGCAAAGAGTGGCAATAGCAAGGGCATTGGCAATGAATCCAAAAATAATTCTTTTTGATGAGCCAACATCAGCGCTTGATCCTGAAATGATAGGAGAAGTTCTGGAAGTTATGAAGGAACTTGCAAATGCAGGAATGACAATGATAGTAGTAACGCACGAAATGGGATTTGCCAGAAATGTTGCAAATAGAGTATTTTTTATGGATGAAGGATATATTCTGGAAGATGCAAAACCACAAGATTTATTTGATAATCCACAGACAGATAGAGCAAGGATATTTTTAAATCAGGTGTTAAATCATTAAAATAATAAAAATATCTTAATTTAAACTGTGTATTGGAAAGGCGGTACAGAAATGAAAAAATTGTTAATGGTGATTATGATGACGATACTTGGAATTGTGTCGTGTGGAAATAAAACAGAAACAAAAAAAGATGTGAAAAAGCTGATTGTAGGAACTGATGGAGTATTTCCTCCGTTTGGATATATGGAAAATGGTGAATTAGTAGGATTTGACATTGATTTGATAAAACAGATTGGAAAAGATTTGGGATATGAAATCGAAATGAAAGTTCAGCCGTTTGATGCTCTTATACCATCGTTAAAAGCTGGAAAGCTGGATGTGATTATTTCTGGAATGAGTGCAACTGAAGAAAGAAAAAAATCAGTTGACTTTACAGATGAGTATTTTAAATCAACACAAGTATATTTACGAAAAAAAGGAAATACTGCAGTAAATTCTAAAGAAAGTTTAGCAGGCAAAAAAGTTGGTGTACAGCTGGGAACGATTCAGGAGCTGGAAGCTAAAAAAATAAAAAATGCAAATATTATAACAAATGATGCAACTGTTAATATAATTTTAGATTTGAAAAATGGAAAAACTGATGCAGTAATTCTGGAAAATATTGTTGCAATGGAATTTATGAAAAAAAATCCTGATATAGAAATTTTTTATGAAGAAAAGTTACCATATGGTATGGCAATTGCGTTTGATAAAGGAAAACATTCGGAACTTATTAAAAAGATAAATGAAGAACTGAAAAAATTACAGGAAAATGGTAAATATGCAGAATTAATCAAAAAATATGGACTGGAAATGAAGAAAAATTAAAAATTTTAGAAAATAGAAAGCGAGGAAAAAATATGAAAAAGATATTTTTTATATTAACATTAGCTATGTTTGGAATTATTTCGTGCGGAAAAAAAGCGGACAATGGCGAAAAAAAATTGAGAGTCGGATTGAATGCGGTTTTTGCTCCATTTGAATATATTGAAAATGGACAAGTTACAGGATTTGATGTGGAAATGATAAATGAAATTGGAAAAAATCTTGGATATAAAGTTGAAATTATAGACCAGTCTTTTGATGGGTTGATACCAGCATTAAAGGCAGGAAAAATTGACATTATTGTTTCTGGGATGAGCTCGACTGATGAAAGAAAAAAATCAGTTGATTTTACAGATGACTATTTTATATCTAAAGAAACTTATTTACGAAAAAAAGGGAATAATGCAGTTACTCCGACTACTTTAAGTGGTAAAAAAATTGGAGTGCAATTAGGAACAATTCAGGAAATGGAAGCAAAAACAATTAAAGGTGCGACTGTTGTGCCAAATGAAAATACTGTAAATACAATTTTGGATTTAAAAGCAGGAAAAATTGATGTAATTATTTTAGAAAAAGCAGTTGCTACTGAATATATGAAAAAAAATCCTGAAATGGAAATTTTTGATGAAAAGCCAGCTGCAATTGGAATGGCAATGGCTGTTGACAAAGGGAAAGATCCTGAATTAATTAAACAGATAAATGCGGAATTGAAAAAAATGAGAGAAAATGGAAAGTATGATGCATTAATCAAAAAATATGGTTTAGATAAAAATTAGAGAATTTTTAAAGGGAGGAAGAAAAAATCATGAAAAAGCCAACATTGATTGCAGTTTCCTCAATGGTAGCAATGGCGGTGCCGACGGTATCTGAAAAGATTACTACTTCTGATATGAGAAAAGACATAATTCGTGCAAATGTGGCAGATATAGAAAGAGACAATGAAAATAATGTTCCTACGTTAGACACGCCTAATCCTGAAAATTCTGTTAATAGTAGTAATCCTGATTTAATAACAGTTACATTGACTCAGGATGGTAGAAATACAAAATTATCAGACAAAAAAGAAATATATCAGGAGCAAAATTTTCAAGAAAATCAGAAAGAAAATCAGAAAAATGAGGAAATTTCACAACAATCCAAGACTTCCTCATCTTCTCTTGCCGAAATTCAAAATGATGACAATAAGGAACATTCAATAAATGATTCTCAAAGGATACAGCTGTTGAAATCAGATATTATAACATTAAGGTCAATAGATTTAAGATTTCAGAAAAACAGTACAAGTTTAAAAAAAGAAGCTTATTCAGTTTTAGAAGATGTAAAAGATTATGTTGAAAAAAACGATTATTTAGTGTCGATTGTTGGGTATACAGATAAAAGTGGATTATCTTCATATAATAAAAGACTATCTCTCAAAAGAGCTGAAAAAGTAGGTTCCAAATTATTAGAACTAGGACTGTCTGAGGATAGAATTTTAGATTTTATTGGTCATGGAGGAATGAATCCGATTGCTTCCAATGAAACTGAAAAAGGAAGAGAAAAAAACAGAAGGGTAGAATTCAGATTTATGAAAAAAAATCAAATATAAGAAAATGCACCAAAAAATTGGACAATGAAAATTGAAAAGTTTAGAGGTGCATTTTTATTATTTTAGTCAGTTGAGTACGCAAAGCGTGCGAAAACATAAAACCACCCGCTATGCGGGTGCGGAAACGTAAGTTTGCAACAAAATACACCTTCCGTTATAATAGAGTTGTTCAAGCTACTATTAATGAAAGGAAGGTGTTTATATGGCTATATTACAGTTATAAATAAAGAGTAGTGTTATTATATCCGCTATTTCTTCACTTTTCCAAAACGATATTTATGATTTTTATCTTTTGCTTCTCCATTATTTTTATCAGTTTCGAAAGTATTAGGATCAGCCCCTTTAATTTGTTCTCTTTTATAGTACACGTTATTTTTATCTTTAAAATAATCATATTCTAATATTTCAAAAGTATTAGGATCGACTCCTTTTATTTTGTTTCCATAAAAATATACACTATTCTTATCTTTAAAATAACCATTTTCTAAAACATCAAAAGTATTAGGGTCAGCCCCTTGTATTTTTGTTCCTTGATAGTACACGTTATTTTTATCCTTAATGAGAGGAGCATCTATTTGTCCGCGACCATTATATACAGGAATATTTTTTCCATCGCTTGTTATTATTGTTACAGTTTTTGAATCAACTTCTTTTAGTTCCTTGTTAATCCAATATACCCTGCTATTTTTAATATTATAATATCCTTGTGCCATCATTTGAATACCTGCTAAAATCATTCCCGTTAAAATTAATTTTTTCATAGTTTTCATAATAAATTCCACCTTTCATATTAGCAAGGAGTCAAGCCCCTTGTCATTAAAAAAATATTATTTCTATTCTTTAAAATAGATTTTAGTGTTACTGCATTGTCTATTTTTTCACTTTTCCAAGATAATATTTATGATTTTTATCTTCTGCTTCTCCATAATCTTTATTAGTTTCAAAAGTTTTAGGATCAGCTCCTTGCATTTTTTTTCCTTGATAATAAACATTATTTTTATCTTTAGAATAACCATATTTTAATGATTCAAAAGTTTTGGTATCAGCGCCTTTAATTTTGTCTTCATAAAAATAAACATTATTCTTATCTTTAAAATGACCATGTTCTAATGCTTCAAAAGTATTAGGATCGGCTTCTTTCATTTTTTTTATAGAATAAGAATAACAGTAATTTCCGCCTGGTTTATTTTTTCGACCGTTTATTGTTTGAGAACATATCAACTTATAGACATTATTTTTATCTTTAAAATAAGAACCTTTTAATATTTCAAAAGTATTAGGATCAGCTCCTTCTATTTTATATCCTTGATAGTACACGTTATTTTTATCCTTGATAAAATGAGAATGTATTTTTCCATCACTATTATAATCTTTTAAAGGAATATTTTTTCCATCATCTGTAATTATTGTCAAAGTTTTAAAATCAATTTCTTTTATTGGTTCCTGTTTTTGACCCCAATATAAGCTGTTATTCTCAATACGGTAAAAAAGCGGAAGCAATGGCGTACTTGCCATCATTTGAATGCCTGCTAAAATCATTCCCGTTAGAATTAATTTTTTTATAGTTTTCATAATAAATTCCACCTTTCATATTATTAGTAATTTAACTCCTTTCTTTAAACTTATTATACCCTATTAATCTATTTTTTTAAATACTTTTTCATTTATTAATTAATGTTTTTTTTTTAAATGAATTAAAAAATAAACATGGATAAAATTTTAAAAACAAAAACTAAAATATATTTCGATATATTGAAATAATAAGGTATAATAAAAATAGAATTATATAAAAAATTAGGAAAATAAATAAAATTTAGGAGAGATGTATTATGAGAAAGAATTTTGAGCAAAAATGGTGGCATAAATCGGTGGTTTACCAAATTTATCCAAAGAGCTTTAATGATACGACTGGAAGCGGAGAAGGGGATATTAGAGGAATTATTGAGAAATTGGATTATTTAAAGGAACTTGGAGTGGAAGTAATTTGGATTACTCCGATGTATAAATCTCCGCAAAATGACAATGGATACGATATAAGTGATTACTATGACATTGATCCTAATTATGGGACAATGGCGGAATTTGAGGAAATGTTGTTGCAAGCACACAAAAGAGGGTTAAAAATAGTAATGGATATTGTTGTAAATCATTCTTCCACTGAAAATGAATGGTTTAAAAAGTCTG
>CAUUWI010000058.1:0-9593 GCA_963548925.1 uncultured Leptotrichia sp.
TCGTTAATTTGTGCAATTTATAATTTTGAACTATAAGTTATCGAACAGGTCTAATGGCATTTGGATATCTTTTCTTTAAATCAATTTTTGTCATATCTAATACAGAATCTCCTATAAATAATATTTCCCGTTCATCATTTGGATATTTTTTCATAATTTCATTCTGATTTTGCATATCTTCTTTTTCATTTTTTGGCGGAGTATTCAAGGAAGTTAGAAGTTCATCCATTGTTAGCGGTTTATTTCCTGCATTTTCAACTGGTGCAGCTGATGTTGAAGTATCTTTTTTTTCTTCAGAAAGTACAGTATCATTTGCAGCCGCCTGCATAGCTTTCATTTCTTCCAAATCCTTATTTACATAAACTGGAGAAAAAACTAAAATTAAAACAATAGCTGTTAAAATAGGATAACTTATATATTTTATATTTTTTTTCTCAAATAAATAGTAACTTAATTCAGAAATAATTATTAAAACTGCCAACTGTATGTAAAATTGATATAAATTTGGTAATTTTATCCATTTAAAATATTCACGTGCAAATATCATAACTGGATATTGCCATAAATAGTACTGGTACTGATGTTGCCCTAATCTTATTACAGGATTAAGAATTTTATTATATTTTGAAATATCAAATTTTTTCAATTCAGGTTTAGAAAATAAAACTATTGAAAATGAAAAAAGAACACTGACTAAAAACATCAATCCATAATAATTCAAGGAATTTTTATAATCTATTTCAAATGAAAATATCGCAAGCGAAATCATTCCCAAAATTCCTAAGACATATATGATTTTCTTTTCAATATTACTTTTAATTTCTCTATTTGAATAAAAACAGGCTAACCCAGCCGCACAGAAAAATGAAAAAGCTCTAGTATCTGTTCCATAATAAATTCTCGAAAAATCAGCTCCTTCTGGCGATTTTGAAGTAATATAAAAAACATATGCCATTACTAAGCCTGAAATTACCGATATTGCTAAAAAAATGCTTCCAATAGAATAATTTTTTAATTTCAATTTTTTTAATCCTTGTACTAAAACTGGAAAAAACACATACATCTGTATTAAAAATGATAATGCCCATATATGAGTTAATGGTAAAATAATCCCAAAATTGTCAAAATAGGACATTTTTGAAAAAATCTGAAAGATGTTGTTTAATCCTAATACTGAAAATAAGGCACTATATTTATATTTCATTTCAAGTCCATTATTTACAAAATACAGTGCAATTGTTGAGACTAGAATCACAATTAACAAACTTGGATAAATTTTCTTTATTCTTCGGCTAATTACTGAAAAAATTGAAAAATCTCTAGAAAGTAAACCACTTGTAACCAGATAACCACTTAATGCAAAAAATATAACAACACCAATATACGTGCCTTTAAATGAAGTCCAATGATAAACACATATAAGTACAAGAGCAATTACCCTTAAAATATCAAGACTTAGTATTCTTTCTCGTTTCATAAATCTAAAATTCCTTCTTTGTAAAATTATTTAAAAAAAACTACTCTAATGTACAAACTTCTAAAAATTGTGAAAATCTTATATTTTTATAACACAGACCAAATTTTTAAAGTTTGAAATTAAAGTAGCAGTATTGTGAAAAATTATGAATTATTCAATTATTTTCGATTATCTAATTCAGTTTTTGTAGTATTATCTTTCAGAATTTTACTCTTAATTATTTTCCCCAAGATAATATTTTTTTATTTCATTAGTTAAAAAATCTGCGTAATATTTTTGTCCTTTATCATTTGGATGAGTTCTATCCTTGTAAAAGTATTGACTTTTTCCTTTTGCATAAGAATACCAGTCTATCAAGTGGGCATTTTCATATTGCGATACTTTCACTTCAAGCTTTCTGTTTACTTCCTGTTCCCAAGGATCTTTGTGTGCAGTATTCATAAAGAATACATCTTTCCCCTTTACCATTTCCATAACAGAATCAAAATCTTTATCAGTAAACTTCCCATTTGTCCCAAGATGAACAACTAATGTATTTTTTATTTTTCCTTGTTCCACTAATTTTGAAACAATTCCTGGCAATGTTGAAAATTGACGTGAAATTTTTGTATCAAAATAAGGATTCGTAAAATTCGGTGCAATATATTTTTTACTACTATCCATTATAGAATCTCCTACAAACACAATATCTTCAGGTACTTTCCCATTAAACATTTCTTTAGCAATGATAATTCCCGAACCAAACACTAATATTACTAAAAGTAAAAGAAATTTTTTCATAATTAATTTTCTCCTTTTTTATTTGTACTATTTTTTAGTTCCAAAATTTTTTATAAAAAATCTTCTGAACACAATATTATATGATATAATTTCCGATTTGTCAAATTATTTTTTACTCTGTGAATATAAATATTTAAATGCTAAACTATTTATTTCAAAAAATATTTCTTGATAAATCAATAATGACTGCCATTTTTTACAGCAGTCATTGTTCCTTTACTTATGACGTGTCCAAAAACCATCAAAATGCTAATTTATAATGAATTTTTTTAAATCAAAAATAATCAATACTTACACAAACTAACGATGGGATTTAATTATCTTTCTTTTTGTTCTTCCACATCTACTCGTGACTTTTTAACTTTTTTCATTAGTTTTTTCTTTGATTTTTTACTAATTTTAGGATCAAAATTAACCTCAAAACAATAGAATATCGATTTTACAGCTTTTACCACTTCTAAATCAGGAGTAGCAGAACTGTGTGAGCTGACTTTTTTTCTAAGAGCATCATATAATGAAGAATCTCCTACATAAATTTTTTTTGTTCCTAAACTTTGTAAATAAGCCACATAATCTTCTGCCATTTGATCATATCCACCAATAAGTGAAGAAGTAAGTTGAGTGAAGCGTCCTGCTTCTTCTACGTATACCCGTTGATTTATAGTTTGGAGTTGTGTTATCATTGTTGATTTTGAGATACTTTGTGCCTGTACTTCCGAAAAACCTATAATTGCTGATGCTAAAAAGGCTAAAATTAAAAATAACGGCAATCTAATTTTTTTAATCATAATATATCCCTCCAAATAACAAATTTAAATTTTACAATGTGAAAAACAAGAACATATCAAGCTAATATGAATATGTCATCTATCTATAAATCAGTATAGCATAAAAAGATTAAAGAAAAATGAGAGTTTTAAAATTCTTATATAACTTAACCAACCTAATAATAAAAAAGAAACTTAATTCAACAATAAAAATTATTAAAAAAAGTCTCTTTGAAAATAATTATATTTAATTTGAAGAATCTTCCTGTGTGTCATCAGTCTCATTGTTTAATGATGGCGCAGAATAAGTGCCTGATGGATGTAATCTATGTTCAGGAATTCTATAATTAGTTATTTTTTTTATCGTTAAAACTTTGTCTTTTGAAACTGTTCCCTGAATATTAAATACAACAGCATCATCATCAGTTACACCATAGTTCTGTCCCATAAAATTATAAATCTGATCCAGTAATCCAGTATCATCTTTTACTGTATAATTAATCACTTTGTTTGGAAAAACCAAATTGTCTTTTTCATAAACAAATGTATTTGTTGATCTGATGTAATCTCCTTCATAAGTTTTATTCGTAACTTTAGCTTTACTTGCAGCTAATCCAATAGTAGACATTATCAACATCATTGCCATTAATAATATTTTTTTCATGAAAAACCTCCTCTTTATTTAAGTATTATTTATGAAATCCTAAATCAGCTGGATTGATATCTCCAGAAATCTTTTTTACGATTCCATCTTTTTTTTCAAATTCGTTTCTCATTAAGGTAACTTTATTTATAAGCTCAATTGTATCATTTTCCAAATTGGAGCTATTATATCGTCCTTTTGACCAAAATTCAATAATTAATGAACTATCGCCACATATAATTCTTGTATCGTATTTTTTTGCATAAATAAGAGCTGTGTAAAGTCCAGTTAATTCCCCAAAATTATTTGTTCGAGTGTCAGCAACATAATAATTTCCATATTCGTTGATTTTTTTTTCATTCATAATTTTATAAAGTAATGAATTTCCGTCAAAATCTGTTAATCTAACTTCCACACCGTTACCACGTCCTGTTCCAGCATCAAAATAAACTGCATCACGTTCCAGTTCAGAGTACAGCTCTGTTAAATCAACCTTTTCTTTTTTTTCATAATTTGCTCCAGAATTTATCCATTCTTGTGCATCATAAAATGTTTTAAATGACTTATATCGGGCTTTTTTACCACTTACCTTCTTTTGACAATCTGTCCAATTTTCAAGTATTCCATTTTCATTGGTATCTATAATGAAATAGGCATAAAATCTATTGTTTTTTGACATTTTCAAATAAATTTATTAAATTATAAATTTAATCCTCCGTCAACTCTTAAAACTTGCCCTGTAACAAATTTAGACATATCACTTGCCAAGTATAATGCAGTATTTGCCACATCTTCAGCATCTCCCATTTTTCTAAGAGGAGTATTTGCAAGTACAGTTTCCACAATTTTTTCAGGTAATACGTGAGTCATATTTGTTTCGATGAATCCTGGTGCGATTGCATTTGATCTAAGATTTTTTCTACCAAATTCTTTTGCCCAAGTTTTTGCCATAGCGATTACGCCACCTTTTGTAGCAGCATAGTTAGTTTGCCCTGCATTTCCATCAACTCCTACAACAGAAGCCATATTAATTACACTTGAGGCTTTGCTTTTTAATAACAGTGAAACAAACCCTTGCATTACATTGTAAACACCTTTTAAGTTAATATCTATTACTAAATCCCAGTCTGCTTCCTTCATTCTTTGAAGCAATGAATCTCTTGTTATCCCCGCATTATTTACTAAAATGTCCAATCTTCCATATTTTTCCTTAATTTCACTTGCAATTTCCTTTATATTTTCTCTGTCTGTAACATTTAATTTTACGTGTGAAATATTTTCGTGGCTGTAATCAGGATCAATTAAATCTCCTGAAATAACTGTAGCTCCATTTTCAGCAAATTTCAATGCGATTTCTTTCCCAATTCCTCTTGAACCACCTGTAATTAATGCAATTTTATCATTTAACACTATATTTTCCACCTTTCATTCATGTCTAATTTTTAGATTCTGAAATTTTATAAATATTTCTTTTCAATTAATTTGAAGCACTTAAAATTTCAAGTTTTACTTGAGTTACACCTTTTCCTGGGCTTTCAATCTGCGAGAAAGCTCCATAACTTAAATCAATTACACGCCCTTTTACAAAAGGTCCTCTATCGTTAATTTTTACAATAACTTCTTTTCCATTGCTTAAATTTGTAACTTTAACTTTTGTTCCAAATGGCAATGTTTTGTGAGCGGCAACCATTTCAGTCATATGGTGTCTTTCTCCACTTGCAGTTTTACTTCCATTTAAACCTTTACCGTAATACGAAGCTACTCCATTTTGATAATGTGCGAATTTCCCTAAATCCTCTTCCTTTATTGTTAATGTTGTAGAAGCTGTGTCGTTCGCCTTTGAAACATTTAGACTTATTTCATTATCGGCAGCTCTCATCATTTCATTTTTTATATAAATTATTTTTTTACCGTTTTCTGTTTTTGTTTCTGAAAATAATGATAGTGATAACGACAATCCCGTAAGTATAGTAATTATTTTTCTCATTAAATATCTCCTTAATATCTTAAATTTTTTGTACTAATATTCTAGTAAAATATTAGCCATATGACTTAAGCAAAAAATTGTATAATTTAAAAAAAATTCTACTTTTTTGCTCAATCAACTTCTACATTATATCACAGATTTAGATTTTATCACTTTTTTTTTACTTAGTTACTACATTTCAGGTTGTTTTACATGTTGAATTCTAGGACTATTCACATCCAATGTTTCAAATGTATATCCAGCTTTTCTATATCCGTCAATTATTTGCTGTAATGCCTGAACAGTTGTCTTCTTGGCATTTGTATCGTGCATTAAGACATTAATTTCAGGATGAGTTGTACAAATTCCGTATTTGACTAATTTAGCGACTGGTACGTTATTTCCTGAAGCATCTGTACTGTCACAGTTCCAGTCAAAATATACATACCCTTCTTTTGTCATTCTGTTAATTATCGCTGTCTTCAGAGCTTTAGAGGCTTTTGCATTACTTGAACCACCAGGAAATCTTGTGATTTTTACATCTAATCCAGTTGTTGATTTTACAGCATCTCTTATTTTATAAAGATCTTTAAAGAAACTTGCTTCATTTGCATAAACTTCCTTGTATTCATGTGAATAAGTGTGCAGTCCTAGTACATGTCCATGATCAATTATTTTTTTATAATCATTGTAATTTTTCCCAATTCCAATTACAAAAAATGTTGCCTTTATATTATTTTTTTTCAAAATTTCAAGTATTTGATCAGTGTGTTCCGAAGGTCCATCATCAAATGTCAAGTAAACTGTTTTAATTTTTTTCTCAGTCCTTAATTTTTCATATTGTGTTTTCATATCTGCATTTTTTTTAGTAATAGCTGTTAATTCTGATGCTTTTTTAGTTTTTTCTTCTGTTAGCTTTTTAACGTTTGACTGTAATCCACTATATTCAAAAAATTTTATACCTGTTCCCAAAATATGCACAGCTGAATACAAAAATCCAGCTACAGCCAATAATATAGCAATCATTGATAATGTTTTTTTCATCTTTATACCTCTCTTATTTCTTATTTATATTTATTTACTAGTGCTTCGATTTTTTTGTAACTTTCTTCACCATGTTTTACACGCTCATTAAGAACTTTAACTTCATTTTCCAACACTTGTCTATTTTCTTTCAGTGCCGGTATCTCCTTTGTAAATTTAGCTTTCTGTCCAGTCAAGACAAAATGCGACAGCAACACAAGTAGCAATGACACAATAAATAAAATTATTGCTTTTTTTACCAATTTTTCATCACTTTCACCATCATGGTCATTTCTGTAATCATAAATAAAATTTTGATTTGCCATTTTTCTCCTCTTTTCTATATTTAATTTTTTTAATTAATTTAATTATACTCTTTTTAAATAATTTTTCAAGACAAATCTTAAAATCAGAATGTCGAAAAAAATAAAAAGAAAAAAGACCTCTTAAAAAGAGGTCTCATAAAAGGGGGGGTTAATTGAGGTTTCAGATCTTTTAATCGATCTGAGTATAGTATACACTATAATCATTAAATTATAGTTAAATAAGTATTATTTCTCAATTAATTGTTTCTCTTTTTAAAATTTTTAGATTTTTATATTTTTTACATTTTATTTACAGTTTGTATTCCAAGAAGATTAAGCCCCTGCTTTAAGACAAATGAAGTTTTTTCCGCCAATAAAATTTGAGCGTCCATTACTTTTTTATCTTCTTCTTTTAAAATAGAACTTGAATTATAAAAATTATTAAATAGTTTTGCCGTGTCAAATAAATAATCTGCAATTATATTAGGACGATAACTTTCATAGGATTTCACCACTGCTTGCGGGAATCTCAAAAGTTCAACCGCAAGTTCTCTCTCGATGCCATTCATATCTTCCAAAATAATATTTTTATTTTCCACATTAATATTTTCTGCCTTCAGCCTTCTGAAAATAGACATAATTCGCACGTAAGTATATTGCAAATAGGGCCCTGTGTTACCTTCAAAGCTAAGTACCTTGTCCCAAGTGAACGTTATATCAGAAGTTCTGTTCTGGCTTAAATCAAAGTATTTTATAGCCCCGCTTCCCACGATTTCAGCAATTTTTTCTTTTTCATCTTCCGGAATATTCGGATTTTTTTCATCAATTACCTTCTTAACCTGAGTTTTTGCCTCATCCAGCAAATCAACAAGCCTTATTATATTTCCACTTCTGGAAGAAAAAATCATTCCATCGCCAAATCTCATAATTCCAAACACAACGTGAGTTTTTTTGTAATTATAAGGTTCACCTAGTAATTCTCCAATTTCAAAAACTTGCTTAAAGTGGTTTTGCTGTCTGTCATCAGTCAGATAAACAGCCTCATCCACATTTAATTCATATTTTCTAAATTTCATTGTAGCTAAATCAGAAGTCGTGTACAAGAAACTTCCATCTTTTTTTTGAACAATCGCAGGTGGTAGCTTGTCATTTTCAAAAAATACGACTAATGCTCCCTGATCTTCCCTTGCAATACTTTTTTTCTTTAACTCCTCAAGGACAGATGGCATCAAATCGTTATAAAATGATTCACCATAATAGTAGTCAAAATTTACATCAAGCCTGTCATAAACTTTGTTGTATTCCTTTAATGAAATATCAATAAATTCCTTCCACAATTTTTGATTATGCTCATCTCCCAGCTGCAACTTTTTCAGCTCTTCACGTGCTTCATCCTCCAAAGCAGGATTTTTTTTTGATTCTTCAGAAAACAGCACATAAATTCTTTCCAGTTCTCCAATCGGATCTTCTGCATAAGCTTTTCTGTCCAGCCAATTCTTATAGGCCACAATAAGTTTTCCAAACTGCGTCCCCCAATCACCAATATGGTTATCAGCAAGCGTATGAAATCCCAAAAACTGTAAAATTCTTTTTATGGAATCCCCAATAATCGTGCTCCTCAAATGTCCGATGTGCATTCTCTTGGCAATATTGGGAGAGGAATAGTCGATAATTACAGTTTTATCTGTATTCAAGAAGGAAAAATCATATTTTTCGTTTTCTACTTTTTTTATTTCTTCATTTAAAAAGCTATTTTTCAAATAAATATTAATAAATCCTGGCCCTGCAATTTCCAGCTTTTCGATAATATCATTTTCTGCAAAATTATCTACAAGTGTATTTGCAATCTCTCGTGGATTTTTTCCAATTAATTTTGAACTGACCATCGCAAAATTCGTCTGAAAATCTCCAAATTCCTTTTTCGTGGAATTCTGAATATCAACTTTTTGCGCATAATCAGCACCAAAAATATTATTTATATTTTTTGAAAACAATTTTTTTAATTTAATTGTCAATAATTCCATTATTTTAAAGTTTTTATCCTTTCCTTTCACAAAAATTTACGTTAATTAAGGGATAACGCATAATCCTTTTTTTCTAAAAAATATTTCCTTGCATATTATATAATAAATTTAATAAAATTTGAAGTGTTTATTTGTTATTTGGCTGAATAAAAAATGTTAAATTTTTTTAATCAACTAATTTTATTTTTTTCATATTTGAAGGCTGTTTATTAACTATATTCAAATAAAAACTATGAAATATATGTCAGTATTTTTAACATATTATGAAAAGACAGAGTAAAAAATATAGGGGCAGTCATTAAATACCACAACAAATCTTTTTTGACTGCTTTTTTTAAAATATTTTACTTTGTGATATTTCTTTCAAAACTTCCCTAATCGGACATTCTCCTCCTCTCAAATATGGCATATTTGTGCTTTTTCCTGTTTCATTAACAATTTCTGGCAAGCATTCCATCTCTATTACCTTTTCTAGTGAACTCGTTCTTTTGCCGCTAAAGTACAATTCATACGCCTTTTCCCTGTTTTTTCCATAGTTTGCAAAGAAAGTGTAGTATAACGCTCTTGCCTTTATCTTACTTCTTGAAAACGCTTTCGGCCTGCTTGAC
>CAUUWI010000059.1:0-8540 GCA_963548925.1 uncultured Leptotrichia sp.
CAAATTTTCAAAAAAATTCAATATTTCCAGTTTCATGGCACGACTCCTTTTTTCTAAAAAAGAAAATTTTAACATGCGATTGCCCTAATTAGAAAAAGGTTGAAAAAGTTTTTTTTGTGTGATATAAAGTATTAGGAATAAAATAAAAAGATTTATAAAATATTTAGTAGTTTTATTGTATACTTAAGTTCTTAAAAAATCAAATTTAATAAAAATAATGAAGTTTAGATTTGGCATAATTTTTGAATTTGGTTTTTATGTGAATTTTAATATAGTGATTTCAGATACTACGAAGTTATTTTAAAAATTGAAATTAAGATTTTAGACTACATTATTTAATGGAGAAGTTTTTTAATTTTAATCATAATTGGAATATGATAAAATTAGATGATTTGTTGGTTAAATAATGTAGTTTAAATTTTTTAATATAGTAGTACTTTGAGAGCATTTTAAAATTTAAAATTATTGTGATTAAAGTTTTTTTAATGATGAAATGTAACTTTTGACTTTTTAGGTATACGTTATTTTTGAAAAAAATATAGAAAAAAGAATAGGAGAAAAAATAGAATGGATAAGAAATTAAAATTATATATTGTAAGGCATGGTGAGACGGAGTGGAATGTTTTGGAAAAGTTTCAAGGGCAATTAAATTCGCTACTTACAGAAAGAGGAATTGAAAAAGTTGGGAAAACCGGGAAGGAACTTGAAAATGTGAAATTTGAGGCTGTGTATACGAGTGAGCTTGGGAGAACTATTGGGACGGCTGAGATAATTTTGGAGAAGAATAATTTTGAGAAGAAAAAAAATATAGAGAAAAGATTGAAATTGAAAAAATTACCTGAATTAAATGAAATTTATTTTGGAGAATGGCAAGGGATGGATTTTAAGGAAATTTTTTTGAAATATCCAGAAGAGGCTCATAATTATTTTTATGATGTAAAAAATTATTGTGCGAAAAATGTGAAAGGAGAGGAATTGAAAGATGGACTTGAAAGGTTTTTATCAGGTTTGAAAAAAATTGTAAATGATAATGAAGAAGGGAATATTTTAATTGTAACTCATGGAACGGTTTTGGAATTATTTTTTAATTATATTGAAAATAGGGAAGCGGATGATTTGGATGAAAGGAAACTGATTGGAAATGGTGAATGTCGAGTATTTTCTTTTAAAAATGGGAAATATGAGATGGGAACTTTGTAAAAAAATTGTTGAAAAGGTAAATAAATCTGAGATTTAAGTAAAATTATTTTCATTATTAGATTTGATTTTAAAATATACTTGAATTCCTTAAAATCAAACTGATAAAAATTAAGCGAAACTGGGGTTTAAGTAGAATAGTAATAGTTTTTGAGTTCTGTTTTAAAGTAGTTTTACTATAATGTTGATAATTTCTGAAACAAAATTTTTAAGAATGAGAAATTAGGGTGTGTCTGAAAACTATCAAAATAATGAATTTTTAACAAATTTTTCCAAAATCAAAAATAATAAACACTGATTTTATCGCGATTTGTATAATTTATAGAATCAAAAAAACATTAAAAATGACATAGATTTTGAGTTTTCAGACACAGCCTAATATATTTGGAAACTATAAATTTAAAAAAGTTTGGAAAAATGTCGCAATTAATATTGTAATTTGTGATTGAAAAAAATATTTTAGGACAGGAATTATTTGGAGTGCTTGAAAAATAAAAGAGAGACATTTTTTGTTTTTTAGGAAAATCTTACGATTACGAGTATTTACAAAAAATAAGAATAAGAAGAGGAAAATAAAATGATTTGGATAATTGGCGGAACGAAAGATTCTAGAGATATTTTAGATGAAATTTTGAAAGTTAGTAAGGAAAAAATTGTTATTAGTACAGCGACTGAATATGGTGGAAAATTGCTTAAGAGAGTGAAAGAAAATAAAAATGTGGAAGTAATTTCTGAAAGATTGAATGTAATGCAGATTGAAAAAATAATTTCAGAAAAAAATATTGAACTGATAATTGATGCAAGCCATCCATATGCTCAGAATATTAGTAAAATTGTCATTTCGATGGTGAGTTTTTTGAATGAAAGAGCGAAATCTGAGAAGGAAATTTTGAAATATGTAAGATTTGAACGAAAAATGCTTGATTATGGAAGCGAGAATGTTTTTAAGTTTAAGAATGTTAAGGGATTAGTTGAGTTTTTGAATCAGTTTAAAAATAAAAATATATTGAGTACTTTAGGTTCAAATGCTTTGGAAGAAATTAAGGGAATTCGGGAAAAAAACAATTTATTTATCAGGATTTTGCCAACAACTTCTTCTATAGAAAATGCAGAAGATCTGGGATATCTTCCAAAAAATATTATTGCTATGCAAGGACCATTTTCGAAAAATATGAATATTGCGATATTGGAAAATTTTAAGATTGATTACCTGATTACGAAGGAAAGTGGAGAAACTGGAGGTGAATTGGAAAAATTGGAAGCTTGTCAGGAATGTAATGTTGGGATTTTGGCGATTAAGCGACCAGTTTTAGATTATGGAATTGTTTTTAATACAATTTCTGAGATGGTTGATTATGTAAAAAATTTAATTGATGAAAGTTAAGTTAGTAATTTAGTTTTGATAGCATATATTTAGGGTCAAACTAAAAATTGAATAATTTAAAAATTTAAATTTTATAATTTTATGTCCATTTTTAAAATATTATTTCACTGTAACATATATTACACTTGTTATTATTAATTTATGTTATAATTTTTTCATAGTGAATAATTTTACAAAATTTAGTGTAAAAGAGTCAAATGGATATTTTATATTTAAAAGTTTATTTAAATAGGCGATTGTAAAAGTAATAATATAAAAACTCAATAAATACAGTGTTTTTATCTAAAATATTAAAATTTTATAGCAAAAATGCTGGAGAAAAATAGTAAAAATTAAAACTGTAAAAACATTGTAATTATTAGAAATTTTTGACTTTTACAAATGACTATTTATTTAAAATCAAGGAGAAAAATTAATATGTTTAATTTAGATGATACACTTTATGAAATTATAAATAAATATCCTGAAGCTTTGGATTTTTTTATTGCAAATGGATTTGAGCAATTAAAAAATAAACAGATGCTTGAGGTTATGGGGAAAAATATTAAGTTAAGAATGGCACTTATGTCAAAAAAACTTAATCAGGAACTGTTTATTGAAAAGCTGGAAACATTTTTAAAAAAAGATGCGGATATTGATGTTTCACTTGATGAAAGCAAGGCTGATGAGAATAGTGACTTAATAATCGAGGGAGTACTACCTTGCCCTATTAGAATACCACTTTTAGAAGGGATTAAGGAGTGGGTAAATGAGCAGAATGAAAAAAATGACTATACTATTTCGTATACCTTGAAATCAGCAAATTTAGGACTTGACTGGGTTGTAGAAAAAGTTAAGACAGGAAATCCTGATAAAGTTTCGGACGTACTTCTTTCGGCTGGATTTGAACTGTTTTTTGATAAGAATTTGATGGGGCAGTACATGGAAAATGGTATTTTTGAAACACACCTTGAAAATAGGAATAAAGATTTCTGCAACGAAACTATTGATTTGCGGGATCCTAAAAAGCGTTACGCAATAATGGGAGTCGTGCCAGCAATATTTTTAGTAAACAAGACTTCTTTAGGTGACAGAAAAGTACCAGAAATTTGGGCAGACTTATTAAATGAAGAATTTGAAGATTCAGTTGCATTGCCAATGGCTGATTTGGACTTATTTAACGCCCTTCTTGCAAATCTTTACAAGGATTTTGGAATAGATGGGATACATAAACTGGCACGTTCATACAAAAAAAGCTTGCATCCAGCTCAAATGGTAAAGGCTAGAACGCGAACACCAGAAGCCCCTGCTGTCAGTATTATTCCATACTTCTTTTCGCAGATGATTGACGGAACAGGAGATTTGGAGGCTGTATGGCCAAAAGATGGAGCTTTGCTAAGTCCGATATTTATGATTACAAAAAAATCTAAGGCAGATAAAATCAAGCCATTTATGGACTTATTTATGTCAAATGAAATTGGAACAATTTTTTCTGCAAACGGAAAATTCCCATCAACAAATCCAAATGTGGATAACCATTTAGAAGAACATCAGAATTTCAAATGGATTGGCTGGGACTACATTTATAGCCATGATATTGGAAAAATTATTCGTGAATGTGAAGAAGAATTTAATAATGATGTGCAAAAAAGTTTTACAGAATAATTTTTAAATAAAAAAAGGAGAAAAATTATGAATTTGATAATATTTTCAGGCCCACCATCATCAGGAAAAACAAGTGTTATTCTAAAAACAGTAGAAGCCTTAAAATCACAAGGAATGTCAGTTGGAGTAGTAAAATTCGACTGCCTTTACACAGATGATGACAAATTATATGCAAAAGCAGGAATTCCAGTAAAAAAAGGAATTTCAGGAGCTTTATGTCCAGACCATTTCTTCGTATCAAATATCGAGGAAGTCGTGCAATGGGGAAACAGCCTTGGGCTTTCAATATTAATTACAGAATCGGCAGGACTTTGTAACAGATGTTCGCCATATATAAAGGACATCAAGGGAGTCTGTGTAATCGACAATTTATCAGGAATTAATACGCCTAAAAAGATTGGACCATTATTAAAAGCGGCTGATATTGTGATCATTACGAAAGGGGACATTGTTTCACAAGCTGAACGTGAAGTTTTTGCCTCACGTGTGAACTCTGTAAATCCAAAAGCTGTAACAATGCACGTTAACGGGCTTACTGGACAGGGAGCGTACGAATTAAGCACACTTCTTTATGAGAAAGAACTGGAAATAGACAGCGTTCAAGGAATGGAACTTAGATTTCCAATGCCATCGGCACTTTGCTCTTACTGCTTAGGAGAAAAGAGAATCGGTGAAAAATACCAGATGGGTAATGTCCGAAAAATGAATTTACAGCAATAAAAAAATAGATAAAAATAATAAAAAAGGAAAAAATATGAAAAATAACGATTTAATAAATAAATTGACTATTAGTGAACTTAGCAAGAAATATCCCTTTGCAGAAAACTTTTTTACGGAAAACAACTTGCCTGTGGAAACTTTTCAGGATAAGACATTTCACGAGTTCATCGTAACTTTTGCAGAAGATAAAATTGAAGACTTTGCACTAGATGTCGAAAAAATTGAGGAAAGTCTAGTTGACTATATTGAGCAGATGAAACTTTTTTTGGGAATGGAAGAGGAAAATTCGATTGATATGCTTACAATTGTCGCTGGGCAAGATAAATCTGGGAATAAAGAGGGATTTGAGCGGCTTGATATTCATAAATCAGAAATTATTTCCATTGTAGGGCCTACAGGTTCTGGAAAATCAAGACTTCTTGCCGACATCGAATGGACTGCCCAGAAAGATACTCCAACACAGCGTCAAATCCTTATAAACGGTGAACTTCCAGACAAAAAATGGCGTTATTCCTCAAACAACAAATTAGTCGCACAACTATCACAAAACATGAATTTCGTTATGGATTTATCAGTAAAGGAATTTCTAGAATTGCACGCTCAAAGCCGAATGATTGAAGACATTGACAAAACTGTGGAAAAAATCATTACCGCTGCAAACAATCTGGCTGGAGAGCAATTTGACTTAACTACTGCAATCACAGCCCTAAGTGGTGGACAATCCCGTGCTTTAATGATTGCCGACACAGCTATTTTAAGTTCATCTCCAATTGTCCTAATTGACGAAATTGAAAATGCAGGAATTGACAGGAAAAAAGCCTTAGAATTACTTGTTTCATCAGACAAAATCGTATTAATGGCAACACACGACCCAACATTGGCACTAATAGCAGACAAACGAATTATAATAAAAAATGGTGGAATCAGTAAAATTATTACGACAAGTGCTGAAGAAAAGAAAATTTTGAAAAAACTGGATGAAATGGATGATATTATTCAAAAAATGAGAAGTGATTTAAGAAAAGGGGAAATTTTAAAAAGTGATTTTTAATCAAGAAATTTGTTTTTAAAAATTAATAATGAAAATAAATTAGGGAGAAATATTCAGAATTTGTTTATTTTCTCCCTTTTTAAATAGAGAATAGAAAGAACTGAAACACCTGGAGAGTTTGAGAAATTGATTAAGAATGAAGATAAAGTTCATATTACGTGATATTAAGCCATAGCGTTTGTTAAATCGTTTTTTTATACAAGAATGTCCTGCCTGATACAAAATTTTTTCGTTATGGAGCTAATATAAACTTATTTCATAAACAAAAAAATAACCGCTGTCTTTTATAACAACGATTATTTGAAAATTTAACTTCATTTTTTATTTAGCTCTATTTTTTAATAATTTTTCCATTTTCCAGTATAATAGTGAATTATATTCCATTTTCTCAATATGTTTTTCTAAACTTTCTTCACCTTGTTTAAGTTTTATTTCTAAAGTATTTGCTTCTTCTAATGTATCTATAAAGAAGTCATATTTTTTTTCTACTTCTGGAAGTTTTTCATATTCTTCTTTTACTTTTTCAATATTTACTTGAATTTTTGAATATTTTTTAAATTTTGCAAAAGTAGTCGCCCTAAATAAATACTCATATATTTTAACTCCACGAAATATGTTTGAATTTTCAACTATTTCGTTTAAAAAAATATCTAAATTTTCATATTTTTGAAACCAAGGAATAATATCATTTTCTATTTCATTTAAAATTTTTTTCATTCCTTTTTCCATTTTTTCTTCCGAATCTAAATCTACAAACTTTGTATATCCTCCGTTTGCTATAGTATCCTTTAATATGCTACTATATATCGGTATTACTGCATATTCTAATCGTAACTTTTGATAATATCTAAAAAAACCAATGTATTCAAATAATCCTAATTTATTTAATCTACAAAATGTCCCTGTCCCTTTTTTCTTAAAACCTAAACCTTTCATAGGTTTACTAAAAATTTCCTTAAAATACTTTTTATACAATTCATTGTATTCTTGTGTTGATAATTCTTCCATTTTTCTTCCTTTCTATTTCCAAATTGTAATATCCGAATTTTTTATTGTCCCATTAGATTTTTCAATTATTTTTTGGATTATTTTTTGTTCTTGAGAATAAGTAATTCCTTGTCCTCTAGCATCAATTACAATATTTTGTCTTGTTCCAATAGATGATTTTTTTATTTTTTCATATTGTTCTACTATAGCTTTAGCCATATTAATTTGTTATGCCGTATTTATTTATAAATTCATCTGGAGTTTCATTAAATTTTACATTTCCAAATTTTTCCTTTATTTCTTCCTCAGAAACATTGAATCGAATATCAGTATTGTCTTTTTTTATATAAAAATACCCTGAACATCTTTTCTTCTTTAAATTTTTTTATTCTTTCAACATTATTTATGATTTCCATAACCAGTATTATTTTATGCCCTGATATTATTCTTTATTCAAGGTTGTCGAACAGATTTATTAATTCTAAAAATTAAATACATAACTACAAAAATAACAACTGTAACATTTATCACAAATAAATTAACAACACTAATTTTTCTTAATAATAAACTAGAAACAAATAACGTTCCGAATGAAAAAATCCTTGAAAAAAATGATTTCATTGAAGTGATTGCACTTATTTTTTCTTTTGACAGGATTTTATTAAAGTGAAATTCAAAATAATAGTTAATTATAAAAAAAATTGTACATAATATTAGGTATATTCCTGTAAATATCAGATTATTTTTTAATATTATTACAGTTATTGCCATTAAAAATATTAAAATTAACAATAAATACAATTTCTTCGTATTTATAAGCAGAATATTTGTATTGTATGCAATAATTACAATTATTTGAAATAGCACGTACATTACAAAAAAATTCTTTTCTCCAATTCCTTTATCTAAAAAGAGTTTTTGCCATAACTGAAAATGGCTTTGAATAAAAATTTGTATAATTCCAAAAAATATAAAATAATACTTCATTACTCTTTTTTCTTTCAATTCAGAAATGCACTCGGCTATATGCCTTTTAAAAATTTGAAAGTTTATATTTTCATTTCCTTTTTTATTCTCATCGGAAAAAAATAAGGCTGTTAGCAATATATTGATAAGTATCAAAGTAATAGAAATAAAATAAATATTTACACCTATCTTAAAATAAAGTAAAAATCCTATTCCTGAACCTAAAATAGAAGAAAAAGTTGAAATTTGCTTTTGATATTTTAGAAATTTTTGCAATCCAGTTTCATTATTTTTCAAACTATTTATTAAAACTACATCAATTGTTCCAGTTTCCAGTGCATTTGCCAATCCATATATTGTATATGCGACTGATAACCAAAATAAACTTTTGGAAAATATAATTAGGAAAAAAGTTATAATCAATGTGAGCAATGATAAAATATAGACTTTTTTACGTGAATATAAATCCGACATTACTCCGCTTGGAATCTCAAAAATAATCATTGAAAGGTAAAAAAAAGACTGCATTAGCACAGTCTGCGACATTAACAAGCCTTTTTTCAGAAAAAGTACAGTCAGAATGGAATGGGG
>CAUUWI010000060.1:0-8351 GCA_963548925.1 uncultured Leptotrichia sp.
GGGAAGAAATTGAGAAAATTATTAATGAAAATAATTTGACTAATTATTACTTGAAGAACAATAGAAGGAATTCTGGTGTGCCTATGCTTGATATTAAAAATATTAATGCTAGAATTGAGCCAGGAGTATTTATACGTAATAAAGTAAGTATTGGGGACAGAGCCGTTATTATGATGGGAGCTGTAATAAATATTGGCGCTGAAATTGGCGAAGGGACAATGATTGATATGAATGTTGTGCTTGGCGGGCGTGCAAAAGTTGGTAAAAATTGCCATATTGGAGCAGGAGCAGTGCTTGCAGGAGTTATTGAGCCGCCTTCAGCAGATCCAGTAGTTATTGAAGATGACGTTGTTGTTGGAGCAAATGCAGTTGTACTGGAAGGTGTAAGAGTAGGAAAAGGTTCAGTTGTTGCAGCTGGAGCTATTGTTACGGAAAATGTGCCTGAAGGTGTAGTTGTAGCTGGAACGCCTGCTAGAATTATAAAAGGTGTGGATGCGAAAACTGCTTCAAAGACAGAATTAGTTGATGCACTGAGAAATATTTAATATTTTTTATAAAAAATCTGATAAAAAAGACATTATTAAAATTTTTTACACAACTTTATAAGTGAAATCAAATTTGAAAATGATAAAATATTTCGTAAGTAATAAATACCTTGATTTAAAAAGGATAAATAATTAGGAGGAAAAATGAAAAAATTATTACTAATAGGAGCAATCTTAGTAACAGGAGCAATTTCATTCGCTGATGCAAAATCAGATTATGAAAATGCAGTAAAATTGGTCGGACAAAAGAAAGTAGCTGAAGCTATAAAAGTTTTAGAAGGAATAACTAAAGGAACTGACCAATCATATGCAAAAAAAGCAAACTTAGAATTAGGAGCATATTATTTGCAACAAAATAACATGACTAAAGCAAAACCTTATTTACAGGCAGCATGGGGAAATGGACAATCTACAACTCCTGAATCTATTGAAGCCGCGAGATTATTATATTTAGTAGGAATTCAAGAAAGAAATAAAAAGGACGCTGAGAAATATATCCTTTGGACAGATGAAAAATCAGGTGGAACAAATGCGGATATCGTATCAAGCTTGATTATTTTCTATTTTGATAACAATGAACAATCAAAAGGAACTGCAAGATATAACAAGGCAGTGCAATCTGCAAATAAAGATTTTGTAGCCGAAGTAAATTACAATATCGGACAATACTACTTAACAAAAAATAACACAACACAAGCAAAATCATATTTACAAAAAGCATATAATGGAGCAACTAACCGTGTAAATGGAGCAGGAATTTTACTAGCTGAAATTGCTATGAATGAAAAAAATCCATCACAAGCTGAAAAATATTTATTAGACATGAATACGGCTGCAAAAAGTAAAAATGCACAAATTTTAGGAATGCTAGGAACTTATTACCTGCAACAAAATAATACTGCAAAAGCAGAAGAATATTTGACAAAAACACTAGCTATAGAACCTAAAAATATAAGTGCAAAAATTTTATTGTTAGGAATTTATGAAGTACAAAATAACACAGCAAAAGTAAATTCAACTTATAGTCAAATAAAATCAGCTGTACCAAAAGATGCTAATAAACAAATTGGAACTTATTTTGCAAGTATCGGGGCAGAAGCTTTATCTGAAAAATATTTAAAAAAAGCAATAAGTGAAAATAAAGACAACAATGCAAAAGTTATTTTGGG
This sequence comes from uncultured Leptotrichia sp., assembly GCA_963548925.1. Classification (GTDB taxonomy): domain Bacteria; phylum Fusobacteriota; class Fusobacteriia; order Fusobacteriales; family Leptotrichiaceae; genus Leptotrichia. The sequence continues at coordinate 1,715 of CAUUWI010000060.1, forward strand.
ACAAGTTTATGCAAGACAAGGTAAAAAAGCTGAAGCAATTAAAATTTTACAAGAAGCTGTAAATAATAAAGTTAATGGAGCATCAGAAATTTTGAAACAAGTTCAGGCAATGAAATAATAAATTTTAAGAAATAAAATCATATACTTAGGCAATTCTTCTCCTGCTTTAAAATGTCGTGAGATAATTGCCTATTTTCTTAAGAAATCTAATTTGCATAAGGAAGTGAGAACAATAAGAATAAATAGAAAAATATTATTATTAGTTTTAATAATAACCAGTCTGACACTAAATGCAACAACTTATAAAACAAACCAAACTTTAAATACAAATTCAAAAACAGAATATGCAACAAATAAACAAAATTTTAAAAATGAAATTATTATTCCAAAAGGATTAAAACCAGGAGATACAATCGGACTAATTGCACCTGCAAATTATACTAATGAAAATAGTAATTCGGAAATTGAATATTTGACAAGTCGTGGATTTAATGTTGTTTATGGACAGTCATTTAATTCTAAATGGTATGGATTCGGAGGAACTGACAGCATTAGGGCAAAAGATATAAATGATATGTTTGCAAATCCAAATATAAATGCGATTTTTGCTGTACGTGGAGGATATGGTGGAATTAGAATAGTAGACAAATTAAATTATGATGTGATTAAGAAAAATCCTAAGATTATTTCAGGATTTAGTGATAATACAACATTATTACTGGCAATTAATGAAAAAACTGGACTTATAACATTTCACGGACCGATGGCAGATAATTTAAAAGATATTCCGAATGTTACAGAAAACTCATTTAATAAGACATTTATGAGCAATGACTCATACAATTTATTAGAATTTGACGATACTTATTCAATTATGAAAAATGGACGGGGAAGTGGAAAAATTACAGGAGGAAATTTATCCTTAATAGTAGCAACGCTTGGAACAGACCATGAAATAAATACAGATGGAAAAATCCTGTTTATTGAAGAAGTGAATGAAGCAAGCTACCGTATAGACAGAATGTTGCAACAATTAAAACTGGCTGGAAAATTTGATAAGCTTCAAGGGGTCATTATCGGAAATTTTAGAAATCCAAAACAAGTTGATCCAACGGACATGACTATTGATGAAGTGTTTTATGATGTTTTTGGAAAACTGAATATTCCAATTGTGAAAAATTTCAAATCAGGACATGTAAGACCTTTTATCACAGTCCCAATTGGAGCAAAAGCAACAATGGATACTTATAAAAAAGAAATTATTATAGAAAAATCAACAAGATAGATTTTAAAATTACCAGTTTCTGTTATCTCGTATTATACTCGAACTCACTTAAAATCAAAGCAAGTGATAAAAATTAAATTATCTTTTTTTATTTTTTTAAATTATTTGAAAAAAAAACTTGTTTTTAAAGAATTTTAGGAGTAAAATATAATTGAGAAAAGGTAAAATGATTAAATAAAGTAAATAAGATTTTAAAATTTATTGGGAAATTAAATGATAATGTAAACTTTGGGAAAGAGATGGTTTTGGGCCATCTCTTTTTGATAATTATCATAATTTATTATTTTATAGCTTATACTATTCCCCGTTTAAAAAGCGAAAATTATATTAAAATATTAGGCTTTTATCCATTACTAAAAAAGTTTATAATAAGTTCGTTATTTAAATGGGGTTTAGTATTACTATATTTTTTATTTTCTAATACTCTATCCAAAATCACAATCGCCGTAGCTGCCTCCAATACTGGCACTACTCTCGGCACTATTATTGGATCATGCCTTCCATGAACTTCTAAAATATCATTTCGCTTTGTTTTAAGATTTACGGTTTTTTGTGCTCTTTCAATCGAAGCTGTCGGCTTTACTGCCACCTTGAATGAAATTGGCATTCCAGTCGTTATTCCGCCTATAATTCCGCCATTATTATTTGTAAATGATTTTATATCCCCATTTTCATTATAATACATTTCATCATTTGCTTCGTATCCTGTCATTTCCGTAATTCCAAACCCTGCCCCAAACTCTATTCCCTTTGTAGCTGGCACCGAAAAAATCATTCTCGAAAGCTCACTTTCCATTGACTCAAAATACGGATCTCCTATTCCCGCCGGAAGTCCTGTAACCATCAGTTCCACAATTCCGCCAAGCGAATCCTTATCTTCCCTCGTCTTTTCTACACCTTCCTCAATTTTTTCCACAATTTTCTCGTTCAAGACAGGCAAAGTCATATTTCTAAGTTTATCAATATTTTCCTGTGTAATATCACTTTCCACAAAATCCCTATCTTCAATATCCTTTACCGATTTGATATGTGCTGCAATTAAAATCCCCTGCTCCTTCAAAATCTGTTTCGCAATCGCTCCAGCAAATACCAATGAAGCCGTTATTCTCCCAGAAAAATGCCCACTTCCACGAATATCATTAAAACCATTATACCTGTTAAATCCGCTCCAGTCCGCATGTCCCGGCCTTGGCTTCCTTTTCAATTCACTATAATCCTTTGAACGTTGATTTGAATTTCGAATAATCATTGCAAGCGGTGTTCCAGTTGTCTTTCCATCAAAAAATCCACTTAAAATCTCAAATTCATCCTTTTCCATTCTAGGCGTTGTCAATTTTGATCTTCCCGGTGCCCTTCTTCTCATTTCCTGTGAGATAAATTCCAAATCCAGTTCAGTTCCCGCTGGAATTCCATCAATATTCACTCCTAACGCATTCCCATGCGATTCCCCAAAAATCGAAATTTTATAATTTTTTCCAAAATTTGCTGCCATTTCTTTACTCCTTCTATTTTATGAAAATCATAATAAAAAATAATTTTATCTTTTACCAATTTTTCTTTAGTATCTTTTTAAAAAATTTCACAATACTTTAAAAATTTAATTTTTCACTTTATATCCTTTTTTAACAATGTTAACTTTTAAAATTAAAAATTCTATTTTTCAGCCTTTACTAAATCATTATAATTTTTAACTTTTTTCTTGTCTTCTTTTGAAAGTAAATTATATAATTTACAAACCATTTCTAAATATGATTTTTTCGTATATTTTTCGCCAGTTCTCTTATTAAATACTATTTTTTCAGCATTTGGAATATCACTTATCAATTTACTCACAATAATATAAGGCTTCCAATCTTCTGTGTAAATATCACTTTTTCCATTAGGCGTATATTGAGTCGTGTTCAATCCAGCAGTCCCTGAACCTTTTTTAATATTTCCATCTTTATCACGACCAAGCCATTTATTTTTCAATTGTTCCACTTTTCCACGAGCTTGAGCAGTTTCCCGTCTTTGTTCAAATAGCCACTCAAAAGGATAATCTATTTGATACCCATATTTCCAAGTTGACATATGCGTACCTTTGCTAAATTCTCCCCAATTTATTCCAGTACCTGGTTTTGTATTATCATGGGTTGTCATTTTTCTATCAATTTTATTTTGCTCTTCAACAGAAAGATAAGGAGCCCATTCATCATGAGCAATTTCAATTCCTGCAGCCTTGAAATATTCCTGAATTGCTTTCCATAAACTTGTTGCCATCAAATCATCTGCAGCTGTATGAACAAGTACATTGTCGTCTGAAATCATATAATACCAGTTCTGATAGTTCTTTTTATCAAGTCCAAATCCATTAAAGCTGATTGAGTCATTTTCTGGTGAACGTGCCGGTGTACCATTATTCTGAAATTCTTTATTATAATTATTAGACCACTGAGAGCCTAAAATTGCTACACCTGCAAAAAAATTATCTCTTTGTGCCGCCATATTCAAAAGAAGCATACCACCCATAGATTGACCTGTTCCATAAATACGGCTTTCATTAATATATCCCTTGTATTCTTTTAAAATTGAATCTAATAACTCCCAAACTGCTGTATTCGCTTCACTTGAAGAAACAACATCATTTGTAGAACGTCGACTTTCCTCAACTTGTGGAACAATAATTATTGTAGGATTTTTCTCCTGTATCTCTTTACTTGCCACTTTTACCGCCGCTTTTGAAGAAGTCAGGGAAGCCATTGGATCAGTATCATTTGCTCCTGCATGTTCCATATGAAGGACAACCGAAATATTTCCTTTATTTTTTTCTAAAATTTCTTTACTTGGAACATAAATTGCATAAGGCATTTCGAAATCTTCATATTTCCCAGTATATTCACTATATGCCTTAGTAGCTTTAAATCCTCCATTTCCAATATAATGTATTTTCCAGCCACTATTTTTGTCAAATTCCGGCAAGATAATTTTATTTTTATCTGCTGTAATTACTGTTTTTGTAACAGTCTCTCCTGATTGTCTTTTTTGTGTCTCTTCTGATAAAGTATAATTTGAAACTTCTTTTGTTCCCGCAGTAATTTTTCCATTTTTCCCAGTAATTTCACCAATCTGTTTCACACCGGCCATCATTGTGCTTGTATAGGATAAATTCTGTCCCATGAGCATATATTCTGTATTCACTTCAATGATTACATATTTTCCTTCCTTCGTTCCACCATTTTTAGAAATTTCCGGATTATCATTGACATAAATTCTCGTAATTTGTCCTTCATTCCCTTTTATACTGTCTCTATCAATTTCTATAGTCTTCTCAAAACCATCTTTTTTTTCAGTATAGATTGCATAATCTGTAATCTCATAATCATTTTTATCCACAGAATTTGATTTAATATTCTGATTATACTCAACAATAATCGCTGAAATTTTTGCACCTTCCAAATCAACAAATCCATAAGATTTCACATCAACAATAGCATTATCAGCTGAAATTGATTTTGATATTTTACTTTTATTCGTAGTTTTTGCAACAGAAATTATACTAAATGTCATTCCTCCTAAGAATAAAGCCATCAATCCAAAGTAGAATTTCTTTTTATAATTTAATTTCATGAATTTTCCTCCATTTTTTATTTCTAAATTCTACTTCTCAATAACTTCAATCTCTCCACCCATTCTCACAAAATCATCCCAGAAATGCGGATAAGATTTTCTGACACTTTCAGCCTCTTCCAGAATTATTTCCTTTTCACATCTTGTTGAAGCAATCGCAAGCGACATTGCAATTCTATGGTCATTCCATGCATTTACTGTAACTCCACCTCTAAATCCTTCTACACCTTGAATAATTAAGCTGTCCCCTTCCTCAGCCACATTCGCTCCAAGTTTATTCAGTTCAGTCTTTATTGAAGTTATTCTATCTGATTCTTTTATTCTCAATCTTTCTCCATTAATAATCCTAGTTTCCCCTTCACTCAAGGCAGCCAGCACAGTCAAAATTGGTCCAATATCAGGACATTGCGAAATATCAATTACTGTTCCTTGAGTTTTAGAAGGCTTCACAAGTACATAATCATCAAAAATCTCAAGATTTGCTCCCATTCTTTCAACAATTTCTATTATTTCCCTGTCACCTTGCAACGAATTTTTATTCACATATAGACATTTTATTTCGTTATCTTTATTCGCTGAAATTATCCCCGCAACAATCCAGAATGCCACTTGTGAATAATCCCCCTCAACTGTGTAATCAAACGGCTTATATTTCTGATTTCCCTTTATTTCAAACGATTTATAATCATTATTTTTTATCTTAATCCCAGCCAACTCCAATATTTCCAACGTCAAATCAATATACCCCTTTGACTCCAGATTTTTATTAATAATCAATGTTGAGTCCCCATCAAGAAGTGGCAAAGCATACAAAAGTCCAGTAATAAACTGTGAACTTATATTCCCGTCAATTTCATAATTTCCTGCCTTCAATTTTCCATTCACTGTAAGTGGCAATTTTCCCTTCTCATTTTTATAAAAAATTCCCTGCTTATCAAAAATTCTATAATACGAGTCAAGCGGTCTATCCAAAAGTTTCCCTTTTCCATCGAAAATTAGTTCATTTTCATTTGTAATTCCAACAGGTATTAGAAACCTTATTGTTGATCCCGACTCATTGCATTGCATATACTTATCTTTCGGAACAACTTTCCCACCATTTCCTACAATTTCAAGAGAACTTTCCCCTCGATTGATTTTCGCTCCCCAGTTTTCCATAATATCCGTAGTTGCCGTAATATCCACTGAAAACTTCAAATTGTTAATCTTCGATTTTTTTCCGCCTTCAGCTAATGCAGCTGCTATCACTGCCCTGTGGGAGTAGCTTTTTGATGGCGGTATTTCTATTGTACCGTTTAATGTGTTTGGTTTTATTTTTATTTTCATAAATTTTTTCCTTTCTTTTATTTTTTACTTATACTATCTTTTTCTAATTGATTTATCCTTTTTTCATAATCTAATTTACTTTCTATTATTTGATTTTTATTTTCTAAATTTTTAATTTTTTCTTCTAATAATTTAACCTCTTCTTCTTTCACATAATTTTTATTTGTTGGTTTACAATAAAATAAACACACTCCAAATATAATAATGGCAATTCCTATTCCAGCAGGTATTCTTATAGATTCAAAACTATTTTTTATAAAATAAAATAATACACTTATCCCTAAAATAATAATTCCTGTAATCACTAAAATTTTAGAAATTATATTGTCTTGTATATTTAATATGCTTGTTGTACCTATACCAAGCAAAGAAAAAATCATCAAAAATATTCCCATTATTTCTAATGTTTTTTGATTAAAA
>CAUUWI010000061.1:0-8178 GCA_963548925.1 uncultured Leptotrichia sp.
CCAACTTGTTTCAATGAATTTATAATTCTTCCTGGCATTGCTCCCACATAAGTTCTTCTATGTCCACGAATTTCAGCCTCATCTCTCACACCACCAAGCGAGATTCTTGTGAATTTTCTATTCATTGAACGTGCTACCGAATGTGCAAGCGATGTTTTACCCACACCCGGAGGTCCTACAAGACAGATGATTGAACCTTTTAATGTTTTATTTAATTTTTTGATTGCCAAAAATTCCAAAATTCTTTCCTTAACTTCTTCCAGCCCATAATGATCCTCATTCAGGATTGTTTCAGCTTTTTCAATATCAATTTCATCATTTGAAGAAACTTCCCACGGCAATTCAAGCACAGTTTCAAGATATGTTCTGATTACTGAAGATTCTGCAGAAAAATCTGGCATTTTCTTCATTCTTGAAAGCTCTTTTACCAATTTATCCTTCAAATCTTGAGGAATCTTAGCATCTTGAACTCTCTGATCCAACTCTTCCAACTCTTCTTCGGAATCAGTTCCTTCTCCCATTTCTTCACGCATTACTTTAATTTTTTCACGCAAATAATAGTTTTTCTGAACTTCTGCCATTTGCTCTTTTACACGATTTTCAATTTCACGCTCAAGCATAAAAATTTCAATTTCTCTTTCAAGAATACCCAAAATTTTATACGCTCTCGCTTCCACATCGAGCGTTTCAAGCAAGTCCTGTTTCGTTTCCACTGCAATCATCAAGTTCGTGCAAATTAAATCAAAGACCTTGTCAATATTGTTAATCTCTTTTATGTTGTAAATAATGTCAGGCAGCACCTTATTAGTCTTTTGTGCATAATTTGAAAACTCATCAATAACTCTGCGTTTTAAAGCCTCAGCCTTGCTTTCATCAATCGGTTTTGAAAAAATTTCTTCGTATTCAGCATAAATAACGCCTTTATCATCTTTTGGAAATTGATTGATTAAAACCTTATGTTTTGCCTCAACCAGAACTTTCACATTTCCATTCGGCATTTTTACTGTCTGTATTACATGAACCAGTACCCCTGTTTCGTACACATCTTCCGGAAATTTTGGCTCTTCCACATTCGCATCTTTTTGTGCTGAAAGAATTAGCTTGCTGCCAAATCTTGAAATTGATTCTTCAAGGCTTTTCAGGCTTGACTGCCTACCGATAAAAATCGGAGTTACAACACCTGGAAATACAACTAATTCTCTTGTAGCTATAAATGGTTTGTTTTGCATAATTTCCCCTTTCATACTTTCATATTTAATTATTAAACGTTACTCAACAATTACTTTTTTCTTATCTGTAACTGCTTCTTTAGTAATTATTACTTTTTTAACATTATCTTTTGATGGAATTTCATACATCAAGTCAGTCATGACACTCTCAATAATCGAACGAAGCCCCCTTGCCCCAATTTTTCTTTTCAGTGCCAACTGTGCAATCTCAACAATTGCATCCTTCTCAAATTCCAAATCCACATTTTCCATTTCAAAATATTTTTTATATTGCTTAACAAGCGAGTTTTTAGGCTCTGTCAATATTTTTATCATAGCTTCCTCATCAAGCCCATGAAGTGCCGTAATTACCGGCAAACGTCCTATTAATTCAGGAATTAATCCAAATTTTATCAAGTCTTCCGGCAATACATTTTCAAACAGAGTCAAATCATCCAGTTTAGTCTTATTGGTTTCCAGCCCAAATCCTACTCTCTTTTCATTAACTCTGTCCTTAACTTTGGCTTCCAGCCCTTCAAATGCCCCACCAACGATAAATAAAATATCCTTTGTGTTAATTTCAATCATTTCCTGGTTTGGATGCTTTCTTCCACCTTGTGGCGGCACGCTCGCAACAGTCCCTTCAATGATTTTAAGTAACGCCTGCTGGACTCCTTCTCCAGAAACATCCCTTGTAATTGACATATTTTCCGATTTTCTCGCAATTTTATCAATTTCATCAATATAAATTATCCCGTGTTCCGCCGTTTCAATGTCATAATCAGCCGCTTTTATCAATTTCAAAAGCACGTTTTCCACGTCATCCCCAACATATCCAGCTTCCGTTAATGTTGTCGCATCCGCAATCGCCAAAGGTACATTCAACGTTTTTGCTAGTGTCTGTGCAAGCAATGTTTTCCCACTTCCAGTAGGCCCTACCAGCAGCACATTTGATTTTTGCAATTCCACATCATTATCTACATTTTTTTGTTTGTGCATTATTCTCTTAAAATGATTATAAACCGCCACAGATAACACTTTTTTAGATTGTTCCTGTCCGATAATATATTCATCAAGTTTTGCCTTTATTTCTTTAGGCTTTAACAATGTAATCTCTCTATTTTGATCATTTTCATCATATTCCCTGAAACTATCCAGCAATTCCGCACTATCTTCTATACATTCATTACAGATAAACACATCATCCTCTTCAGGACTTTGTATCAACCGTTCCACTTCATACTCTTCCCTGCCACAAAATGAACAGTAATTTTTTTTCTTATTTGCCAATATTTTTCACCTCGTTTTTTCTTTATATATCATTTACTATTAACAATAAATTTATTTAGCAACTTCATCAAGATGTTATACTTTCAAAAAATTAAATACAATCTTTAAATATTTATGTAAATGATTTTTCTTTAGATTTTATAAAGTGAATTATATTATATTATATAGATATTTTTTCTTTTTTCTACGTAAAGGGGATCAATCGCCATCCCCTTTACAATCTCCGCTCGTCTAAGCATTTTTTGAAAATAAAAATTAAACTCACTTCGTTCAGACAAAAATTTTTATTTCCAAAAAATCACGACATTTTTAATCCAATTATAAAAGTCTTTACAATAAATACTTAGCGATAAATTTTTAATTTAAGAACCATTTTTAAAGTTGCCAAATAAATTTTACAATATCTTGTCTATCAATCCATAATTTACAGCTTCGTCTGGTGACATAAAGTTATCTCTTTCAGTATCTACATAGATTTCTTCTACTGATTTTCCAGTTGCTTCTGATAAAATTTTGCTTGTAATTTCTTTCATTCTTTCAATTTCTTTTGCTTGAATCTGAATATCTGTTGCTTGCCCTCTTGCTCCACCTAGTGGCTGGTGAATCATTATTCTTGAGTTTGACAATGAGTATCTTTTTCCTTTTGCTCCAGCTGACAATAATACTGCTCCCATACTTGCCGCTTGTCCTACACAAACTGTAGAAACATCACTTTTAATGTGACGCATTGTGTCGTAAATCGCGAGTCCAGCGGTAATTACTCCTCCTGGACTGTTTATATACATAACAATATCTTTTTCATTATCCTGTGCATCTAAAAATAACAATTGAGCGACAATCGCATTTGCCATTCCATCCTCAACTTCTCCACTTACAAAAATTATTCTATCCTTTAAAAGTCTTGAATAAATATCATAACTTCTTTCCCCACGTCCATCATTTTCAATAACTACTGGACTATATACTGACATACAATTTCCTCCTCTTTTTGTCAATTTTTTCTTTCATTTTTTTATTTTTTCTTCTTATAATAAAACTACCTTAAAATCTCATAGTTTAACTATAGAGAAAAAGAATTTCGCAATAAATCATTTTATCACAAAATTCTTCTAAAATCAAAATATTCTTTTTATTTCATAATTTTTCTAAATTACTATTTAACTTTTGCTTCATTTACTAATAAGTCAATTGTTTTTTGATTTACTAATCTGTAGTTTGTTTCATTAATAAATCTTTCATAATTTCCATTTTTTCTTACATCAGAAAGTAATGTTTCCTTGTCAATTCCGTACATTGCGGCTAATGTTTCAATTTCTTTTGTTATTTCATCATCAGTTGTCTTGATTTCTTCAGCTTTAGCGATTTCAGCTAATACTAATTCTGTTTTTACAGCTTTTTCAGCATTTTCCTTCGCACTTTCCCTCATTGTTTCCAATGTTTGTCCAGTCATTTGGAAATATTGCTCCAATTTCATTCCTTGCATTTGTAATTGTTGTCTGAATCTATTGATTTGGTAATCAATTTCTCTTTGAACTAATGCTTCTGGAACATCAAATGTAATTGCATCTACAACAGTTTCTACAACTTTGTTTTTAAAGTCATTTTCAGCTCTTGTTTCTTCTCTTTTTGTAATATCTTTTCTAGTTTTACTTGTCATATCTTCAACAGAATCAAATCCTAGTTCTTTTGCCAAGTCATCATTTAATTCAGCTTCTTCTTTTCTCTTAATTGAATTTACTTTTACTTTGAATAAAGCTGGTTTTCCTTTTAAGTTTTCAGCATGATATTCTTCTGGGAATGTAACATTTACGTCAAATTCATCACCTTTTTTGTGTCCTGTAATTTGATCCTCAAAAGTGTCAATAAAACTGTGAGAACCTAATGTCAAGTCATACCCTTCAGCTTTTCCTCCATCAAATGCTTCCCCATCTATAAATCCTTCAAAGTTAATGTTTACAACATCTTCATTTTTAGCTTCTTCATTTTCTTCAACTTCTTTTAATTTTGCCGCACTTTCTCTTAATTTTTCAATTTCTTCGTTTACTTTTTCGTCAGTAATTTCAACATTTTCCTTTTCTACTTCCACACCTTTGTATTGTCCCAATTCAAATGAAGGTAATACAGGTATTGTAAATACTACTTCAACTTTATCATCATTAAGTTCATATTTTTCAAGTTTAATATCAGCGATTGGTCTTAATTCATTTTCTGCAACCGCTTTTCTATATTCATCAGAAATGATATGATTTAAAATTTCACCTTCGATTTCTTTTTTAAATTTATTTTCAATTACTTTCGCAGGAACGTGTCCTGGACGGAAACCATCTACTTTTGCATCTTTAAAATGTACTAAAACATGTTCTTTTAAATGTTTTAATTCTTCCCCTTCCCTAATTGCTGATACTTCATAAGTAGATTCGTTTAATTTTTTTACTGCCATTTCCTTAATTCCTCCTAAAATTTTTTATTATATATAATTTAATTAACTTAGTTATCTTACTTAAAATCCTTTATTTTCAGCTCAATAAATAAATCTGAATGAACAGACTTAAATATTGGCGTATAAACCATTTTAAATTTTTTCTTATAAAAATTATTCATCTTTAATTTATGTCCTAAATTGTACCCAATTACTGAAATAATCCGATTATTTTTTCTGACAAATCCTTTAAAATGCCGATTATCTATCCCAAATTTAATCAATTTTAGAAAATTCACATCTGAATCCATAAAATTTGGCTCCTGATTATCCAGCCCAAAAGGCGAAAGCCTATTTATTTCATGCAATTTTTGTTTATTCAAACTTTCAATATTCAGCCAGGCATCCACATACAATGTTTTCTGAACATTTTCCCTATTTTTTCTTGCCAATTTTTGCCGCAAATGCTTTTCTATCTCGCCTAAATATTTTTCCGAAACAAGAAACCCTGCCGCCAAATCATGCCCTCCAAATCGCTCCAATTTATCCGAAACACTCTTCAAAATATCAAAAATGTTAATTCCTTCAATGCTTCGACACGACGCTTTTCCATATCCATTTTTTATCGAAATTAAAATCACTGGAATATTATATTTTATGGAAATTCTGGAACAAACCACTCCAATTACTCCAGAATGCCACCTTCGACTTTTCATAAAAATATATTTTGGATGCTCAAGTTTTTGAATTTTCTCTTCTAGCTCGTTGTAAATCTCATTTTCCAAATAACGCCTAATTTTATTCGCACGTTTCATTTCCTCGATTATTGCAAAAAGTTTGAAATCGTCCTCTTCAATAAAGAAATTCACAACTCTTTTGGAATTATCAATTCTCCCAAGCGCATTAAAAATTGGTGCAATGAAAAATCCTATATCACTTGTCGTTATGTTTTTTGGATTTATTTTCAAATAGTTAATAATATACTTCAAGCCTTTTATTTTAGTTTTTTTTAGATTATTTAACCCTTTTTTTATAATAAACCTGTTTTCATCAGTCATCGGCATAACATCTGCAACCGTTCCAATCATTATTATATCAAGATAATCATACAGTATTTTTTTATTTACACCATGTTTTTCATAAACTGCATCAACAAGTTTGAATGCCACTCCTGAGCCTGATAAAAACTTATTTGGATAAGTTTTGCTAGTTTTCGGATTTATTGTAAGAATATCCATTTCTTCACAAGCTCTAATTTGTTTATGATGATCTGTTACAATTATATCAATTCCATTATTTTTCAACATTAATATTTCTTCTCGATTATTAATTGAAGTATCGACTGTTACAAACAGTTTTGCTTCCCTTTTTTTCAGAAAAGTCAAAAGATGCTTATTTATCTCAATTCCTTCATGAACACGGTTTGGAATGTAATAATCCACATTTAATCCCAATTTCCGCAACATTATCACAAGATATGCCACTCCAGAAATTCCATCTACATCATAATCTCCGTAAACTACGATTTTTTCCTTATTTTCCCCAGCCTGCTGTATTCTTTTCACAACTTTTTCCATATTTTCAAATAAAAATGGATTGTGAATATCTTTCTTATCTGAATTTAAAAATTTAGAAACTTTTTCTTTCGTATTAATTCCACGATTTAAAAGAAGTCTTGAAATTAATCTGCTTTCACCAAATTCAGAACTTTTAGATGTCAAATAATTTGCATCATAGTTTTTCAATTCCCATTTCATTGCAAGATTAATCGCTTTCTTTTTCTTTTTTTATTTCATTCAATATCGAAGCAATCTTTACTCCATATTCAACACTGTCATCCAAATGAATTCTAATTTCTGGAACAAATCTTATTGACAGCTGTGAACCAATTTTTTTCCTAAAAAAACCTTTTAATTTATTCAAATCTTCAACGATTTTCTCTTTATTTATGTTACCTTTCAAATCCAGTATTGAAAAAGTCAAATCAAGGTATCGCCCATCTTTTGTCAGTTCAACCTTGTGAATAGACACAAGATTTTTCATTTTATCATTTTTTATATCTGTCAAAAGTGTCATTCCGATAATTCTTGATATTTCCTTTTCCAGTCCTCTTTTTCTTCTGTCATTCATACAATTATCACCTATCTATCCGTTATCTTGGGATTTCTTCCATAACGTACGATTCAATAATATCTCCAGCTTTAATATCATTAAAGTCCTGAATACCAATTCCACACTCCTGTCCCATTACAACTTCCTTCACATCATCTTTAAACCGTTTTAGTGATCCTAATTCGCCGTCAAAAATAATAATTCCATCACGAATTACACGAATTTTCGAGTCTTTTGTAACTTTTCCGTCAACAACGACAGCTCCAGCGATATTTCCAACATTTGATACTTTGAATACTTGCTTAACTTCAATTCTTCCGTAGTAAACTTCCTTATATTCTGGATCCAGCATTCCTTTCATCGCTCTTTCAATTTCCTCAGTTGCGTGGTAAATTACGTTATAGTTTCTAATTTCTACTCCAGTCTTTTCAGCAATGATTCTGGCTGGTGTCGTTGGACGCACGTTAAATGCGATTATGATTGCATTTGATGCTTCTGCAAGTTTTACGTCCCCTTCCGTTACAGCTCCCGCACTTCCTTGAATTATATTAATTACAACTTTTTCAGTATTAAGTTTTTCAAGCGATTCTCGTAATGCTTCAACAGATCCTCTTGAATCGGCTCTTATGATACATTTTAATTCTTTTAATTCTTTCTCTTCCAATTCTTGAGATAAACTTTCCAGTGAAATATGCTTTTTCTTGTTTTGCTCGTTTACTTTTCTCTCCCTGATAAAGTCTTCAACAATTTTCTTAGCCTGTTTATCACTTTCTACACCATACAGAATATCTCCCGCATTCGGTACGACATTAAATCCTGTAATTTCAACTGGCTGTGAAACAATAGCCTTGTTTATTTTTTTACCTCTGTCATCAAGCATTGAACGAACTCTACCATGAGATTCCCCTGCTACAAACACATTTCCAATTTTAAGCGTTCCTTCCTGTACAAGCACATCGGCAACCGCTCCCATTTTTGGATCCAGTCTTGATTCCACTACAACTGCTTTAGGACGTTTGTTTGGATTAGCCTTTAATTCTTCAAGTTCCGCTGTAATTAATATTGTTTCAAGAAGTTCTTCCAAATTAATTTTCTTTTTGGCAGAAATTTCAACAAATTCAGTAGTTCCTCCCCATTCAGGCGACATCA
>CAUUWI010000062.1:0-8170 GCA_963548925.1 uncultured Leptotrichia sp.
TTTTAGGGAAACTGCGGACTTTTTATTTTTCTTAAGGAGCTCTCGCTACTTTTCAAAGGAGATTATTGCCGCTGTTTTATCTTTAACCCTTATAGTTGGATAAGTTTTTAAATTTTTATGTTTAGCAAGAATGCGCCTGATAAAACTTTGCGGTTCCTACAGTTCCCCTATTTCTTCTTAAAGGATGTGATCTTATGTTTTTTTTAGGCATTGATATCGCCAAGCTCAACCACGTTGCTTCCCTTGTTTCTGACAACGGAGATATCGTTTTTTCTAATTTTATGTTCAAAAACAGTCTTGAGGGCTTTCTTTCCTTAATTGACAAAGTAAAGTCCATCCCTAAAGACGACATTGTTATTGCTCTTGAATTTACTGGACACTATTCTGACAATTTTGTTAATTTCTTCTTTAACAGAAAGTTTAATGTCACTCTGGTCAATCCTGCAAATGTCGCCAATTTTAGAAAATCTTATGGCAGGGATTCTAAAAATGACAGGATTGATTCCATCAATATCGCTAAAATGCTGATTTCCCGTGAATACTCTCTTGTTACACAGAGCGATATTGCCTATATTATCAAAAGTCAGGCTAAATCTTCTGTCGGTTTTGAGGACATCTCCTTAAGTTTTCATATTTCACAGCTGATTTCCTCTATTGAGCTGCTATATTTGTTTTTTAATATTTATATTGTATATTTTTTTTGAAATTTTCGCAATAGTTTTTTGAAATATCTTTAAATTTAATAAAAATTAAAAAAATATTCATTTAATTAGTAATTTGATATTTTTCAGTACTAATAAGTTTTGAATTATTATAGTATTCAAATTGAGATAAATCTTCGTTAACTTTGTATTCCCATTTATTTTTTGTATTTTCTAAAAATAATGAATTTTCTTTTTTATACATCGTAAAAATAATTTCATTTTTAATATTTCTTATTATTAGTTTATTATTTTCAAGAGTAAAGGTATACTCTATTTTTTTGAAATCGTTCGTAAGGGACCAAATAAATTTATTATTGCTTGTTTGTTTTACATAAAATGCCATATTCATCGGGATAACAATTAAAAATCCTCTGTCAGTTGCATAATTTGTTATTTTATAAGTATCTGGACTCATTAATTTTGTATCAGCTTCTACTATACTTAAATTATTTTTTATTTCAGCTCTATCAACTTTTACATTTTTTTTATAATTAGAATAAAAATCATTTTCATCATAATAAATTATATCGCTTGATTTTTTTATCTTTCCTTTTTTATTTGTTTCATAAGTTTTAAAGTCTTTTTTCAATACATCAGAAAAGAATTCATAATAATTGATAACAGCAAGTCGTGTCGGCATAAAAGCCAAATAGTTTCCAACGTTTAATTCAGCAAAATAAACTTCTTTGCCTTTAGAGGCATTAACAGCAACTGTAAAAGGTAAAGTCGCAGTTGACATTCTTACCTTAAATGTTTCAAAATTATTATAAGTTTCAGCGTTATTAGCACTCAAAATAATTGAAAATATCAAAAATTGTAAAATAAAAAAAATCTTTTTTTTCATTTAAAGTCCTCCATAATTTTTTACTTTTTTCATATTATAACTTTATTTAAAAAAATTGTAAAGAAAATAATTTTTCTATTTTTGATTTATGTGTATAAATGTCAAACATTTTTCCTGTTTTTCTATATATTTTTTTATTGTTACTTCATTTAAGTTTACTGTATTCATATAATATCCTTACTTTTTCATCTGTACTTAGGTGTAAATACTATATATATATATATAATTATACCCTAAATTACTCGATTTAACCATGGTTTTATTTTTTCTTTTATTTACTTTTTTTATTATCCGTATTATAATATATTTACTTACTTAAATATGACTGTTAAATTATAAAAAGATCGAAAGGTTATTAAATCAATGAAAAAAAACATCTATTTCTATGAAACCAATACTCCAATTGAAAAAATAGGACTTGCCACAACAGGGAATGATTCTCATATTACTGATGTAATTTGGAATTATGAAATTGAAAAATTTAAAAACGATGATAATTTTCAGGTTAATGAAACAGAATTGATAAAAAGAGCAAAAAATCAGTTATTTGAATATTTTTCCAAAAAGCGAAAACAATTTGACTTGCCACTTTTAAAAGAAGGAACTTCCTTTCAAGTTTCCGTCTGGAATGTCCTTGAAATGATTCCTTACGGAGAAACTCGTACCTACAAGGATATTGCAATTGCAATTAACAATGAAAAAGCAGTCCGTGCAGTCGGAATGGCAAACAATCGAAATAAAATCTCAATTTTTATTCCTTGCCACCGTGTGATTGGTGCGGATGGAAAGTTAGTCGGGTATGGCGGGGGACTTCATATAAAGAAGTTTTTATTAGAACTGGAAGGCATTAATATAAAATAGTTTACAAAATATTTTCGTTGTTTTCTATCATTTTTTATGTTAAAATTTTATTAACAAAAATAACAAGAAAGGGTGTGAACTTAATGATAACCGTTTCTATAAATGCTAATCATAGATATAGAAAACAAAATAAACAATTATGTCAAGGAAAACAATATCAATTTAAACCAAGTGATGTTAGGTTTAATTGATCAGATTAATTGGGAATTGAAAATAATAAAAACTGTCTAGGATTTCTATTTTAAGAATAAAAGACAGTTTTTTTTTCTTTCTTTATTTTTCGAATTACAAATTATCTATTGATATTTCCGTAAAATCTTTTATAACATACGAAATTCCATCAATTGATGATAATTTATTGTTCTCCAGAGTTGAAGAAACAACTATAATTTTTGCAGCATTTGCCTTTTTTGCCGCCTCTATTCCAAGTATCGCATCTTCAAACACCGCACAATCCTCAATATCCACATCTATATTTTTTGCCGCCTTCAAAAAAATGTCAGGTTCAGGCTTCCCTTTAAAGCTCCCATCAGTATAGACAACTTTATTTATGTCAAACCATTTTCCCAAATCAAGATGTTCAAAATAAAATTTCACATTGCTTATTGGGGCTCCCGTTGCTATCGTAACTGGAATATTAGCCTCTTTTAATTTATCAAGAAATTCTGGCAATCCTTTTACCAACTTGAACATTTTCTCATCTTTTAAGCACATATCCCGATACATACCTTCCTTTTCTTCTCCTAATTTTTCAACTTCCTCATTTGAAAAATCTCTATCAAAAAAATGTGAAAGGACTGTTTTATTATTTCCACCATGAATATACTTATGAATTTCTTCATTTGAAATTTTCCTATTTATCTTGTTTTTCAGAAATTTTCTCCATACATCTTCTTGTAATTCACTGTCAAAAAGCATCGTCCCATTAAAATCAAATAATACTCCCTTTATTTTCATTTTTCCTCCTAATAATCAAAAAATATTATTTTCAATTTTTTTTATTTTTCTCCAATTTCTGATAAAAAGTCCTTTTCCTTGTTACAAGTAACCTTTACTGTTAAATTTGAACTAATAAACTTTGATACCCTTCCAGAACTAACACTTTGCCATCATTTTCAACATTCCTATAATTATTAATCAGAACATCCCCTAACTTTATTTCAGCTTCATTAATGTTTCTTGCAATTTCACTTAATTCCACTTCCTGTTTTTCCTCAGAAAAATTATTAATGCAAAGAACTTTCTGATTTTCATATTTTCTTACATATGCAATTATTTCATCATTTTCCAATTCTACTGGAATAAATTCCCCAAAAGTCAGACAATCTGAATATTTTCCATTTTGCCGTAAATCAATCATTTTTTTATAATGTGCAAAAACTGAATTTTCATTGTTTAATTGAGATTCTGCATTTACTTTATCTTGACTTCCTGCCAACTCCAGCCAGGCTTTTACATTTTCATCTTTTGAGAATCCAGCATTTTTACTGTTATTCCATTGGAACGGAGTCCTTACATTGTCACGGCTTCGTTTATTTACAAAATATAATGTTTCTTCGTGTGAAAAACCTTCATCTAATGCACGTTGATACTGATCCTTGCTTGCAATGTCATCAAATTCCGATATATCTTTTCTTACAAAATTATCCATTCCAATTTCCTGTCCTTGATAAATAAATGGTGTCCCACGTAAAAAGAAAAACAATGTTGCAAGTAGTTTTGCATTTATTTCATTTGCTTTTTTTCCAAAAAATTTATTTAAACTTCTAGGCAAATCGTGATTTTCAAGAAATGGTGCTCCCCAGCCATATTTCTGCTGTGTCAATTGACTTTCAAAAATTTTATTTCTCAATTCATTGATTTTCACATCCTGCACTGAATAATAAAAACCTTCTTTCACCATATCCAAATCAGAATAACTGAAATCAAAAATCATTGAAAAAAATCCATCTGCACCAATAAAATCATTATATCTTTCGTATTCAAGTAAAGGTGTTTCAGCTACAGTCATACAGTTATACTTCTTGAATGTTTTTTCTGCCAGTTCTCCTAAAAATTCCTCAATTCCTGGCTGATTTAAAGTATACTTTATGTTATGTGCAAGTCCATCTGCACCGTCAACAGGCAAATTCAGATAATTCTTATCTTTTTTTATTGAATTTATGGCATCTACTCTGTATCCAGCTATTCCTTTTTCCAGCCAGTAATTTACTATTTTATAAAGTTCTTCCCTAACTTCAGGATTTTCCCAGTTCAAGTCAGGCTGTTTCTTTGTAAATAAATGCAAGTAATAAGTTTCATTTCCATTTTCATCAGTTTCTCCTTCAACTTTTTCCCAAACAGAACCTCCAAAGTGGCTTCTCCAGTTTGTTGGTGGCAATCCATTCTTACCTTTTTTGAAAATATAATAATCTCTATATTTACTTTCAGGATTTTTCAGTGCTTCTAGAAACCACTCATGCTCGTCTGAAGTATGATTAATTACCAAATCCAGAATTATTTTTATTTCTCTCTTTTTTGCCTCTGTAATTAATCTTTCCAAGTCTTCCTTAGTTCCAAATTCAGGATTTATATCATAATAATCCGAAACGTCATACCCATTGTCATCCATTGGTGATTTAAATATTGGACAAATCCAAATAAGTGTTATCCCCAACTCCTTCAAATAATCGAGTTTCTCTGTAATTCCATTCAAATCCCCAATTCCATCATTATTACTGTCATAAAAACTTTTAGGATAAATCTGATATCCAACTTCTTTTTTCCACCATTTTTTATCTAATTTTTTTGTATCCATGTTTTCTCCTTCTTTTACTCAGAACTATTTTATCCTATTAATAAAAAGATTATCTCGCAAGTCAAAATTAATTTATAAATAAATTTTTTAAACTTTTGAGATAATCCTGTAAAATTAAGTACTATAAATTAAGTATGCTTGCTAACTATTAGTTATTTCAATACTGGCCAGAAATCCTTATTAGCTTCAATTAAATCATCCAATATTGCTTTTGCAACAGATGCACTTGGAACAGTTCTTGACAATGTGATTGCTTGCCAAAGTTTTTGGTATGAACCTTCTATCCATGCTTCTACTGTCAATTTTTCAACTGATACTTGTTGTTCCATAAATCCTTTTTGGAATTGAGGAATTTTACCTTGAACTATTTTTTCAGGTCCATTTGAACCTACTATACAAGGTACTTCAACCATTGCAGTTGGATCAAAGTTTGAAATTGCTCCGTCATTTTCTACTATTAATAACATTCTTTCTTTTGTATCATAAGCGATTGCTCTTGCCAAGTCAACTATATATGAAGCATGATCATCTACATGAAGTTTGCTATCTTTAGCTGTTCCTTTTTCAGCGATTGCTCTACATTCTCCAAATACAAATTTTTCTCTTCCTTCCATTACTTCATTTGCTCTTGTGTGATTAGGATCTGAATGTTTTACCACGTAGTCAGGGAAGAAATAATATTTCAGGTAAGTATTTGGCATTGTTGTTGGATCAATTGCAAATACATCTCTTGCTTTTGTAAATGTATCACTCCAGCTTGCTTCTGTATTTTCTCCTTCAATTTCTACGTTATATCCAACTTTTGCAACTTTTTCTCTCAATACAGGCATCAAGTCATTTCCTTTTTTATCTCTAATGTCTGTCCACCATCCAAAGTGATTTAATCCAAAGTATCTGATTACCATATCTTTTCTTGATTTAAGTCCGAGCATTTCAGCCATTCTTATTTCAATTCCAATTGGCATATCACAAATATTTAATATCTTAGAGTTTGGACGTAATCTTCTAGTTGCTTCTGCCACGATTGCCGCAGGATTTGAATAGTTTAACATCCACGCATTTGGTGAATATTTTTCCATATAATCAACTAATTCGATAACTCCACCGATTGAACGCATTCCATAAGAAATTCCTCCAGGCCCACAAGTTTCTTGTCCTAATACTCCGTGTCTTAAAGGTATTTTTTCATCTTTTTCACGCATTGCATATTTTCCAACTCTTATATGTGCCATAACAAAGTCAATGTCACTAAATGCAGTTTCAGGATCTGTTGTATAAACAAAGTTAATATCAGGTGCTTTTTCTTTTATTATAATGTCACATGCTTTTGCGATAACTTCTTGTCTTTGGGCGTCATTATCATAAAATTTAATCTGTCTAATTGGAAATTTTTCCAAGTTTTCTAACAACATCAAAACAATCCCTGGAGTAAATGTACTCCCTCCACCAGCTACTACAATTGAAAATTTTTTCATAAACAATCATCTCCATTTCTATTTTTTATTTCCTATTTTCATTATTAATTATATCACATTTTTTTAAAAAGTCAATAGGTTTATATAAATCTTTTTGAAAAAAATAAATAATTATATAAATCTTATGTTTTTGTTGATATTTATTCTTATTTAGTGTATAATCATAACAACGATACTTTTAAATTAATCTCAAAAATTATAACTATTCTGTTAAAATTCTAAACTTATTTAATTTTATTAGTTTTAATTTTAAAAAGATTTAAGTATATATAAAAAATTATATGAAAGGTTTATATAAATGAATAAATACGAAAAAGTATATCACGATATTAAAGAACAAATAAAAAATGGTAAATTAAAATCAGGAGATTTTTTAAAAAAGGAAGATGATTTGGCAATGGATTATAATTTTTCCAAACTTACTGTAAGAAAGGCTCTTTCTATGTTGGAAAGAGAAGGTTTTATACAGAAAGTAAAAGGGAAAAAATCAATTGTACTTGAGAAAAAAGATTTGGAAAATATATCTTTGACTTCTATTCAGACTGTTCAAGAAATTAACAAACTTCAAAATATTAATCTTAAAACTGATTTAGTTAGTTTATACATTGTTCAGGGAATAAAAAAGCTAATGGAAGAATTTCAAGTTTCTGAAGAAGCCGATTTTTATAAAGTTGTGCGTACAACTTCTTTACATGGGGAAGTTTTAGATTATTCTACCAGTTTTTTTGATAGAAGAATCGTACCTTTTTTAAATGAAGAAATAGCCAAAAAATCAATATACGAATATCTGGAAAAAGAACTCAAGCTAAAAATAGCCTATTCACGTAGAGATATTAATTTTAGAAAAATTACTCCTGAAGAGCAAAAATATCTTAAACTAAAGGATATAAATATGGTTGTCGTTATTGAAACTCACGCTTACCTGTCAAATGGTACATTATTTCAATATGAAACTATAATTCATCATCCTGAAAAATTTACTTTTACAGCTATTGCCAAAAGATAGCTTAATTTTTTAAGTAAACTTTATAAAACAAACAAAAAGAAAGAACTTTCTAAGTCCTGTTTTTTAACTCTTGAAAATTCTTTCTTATTTTTATATTTTATTTAATTAAATTTTCGATTCTTTCTCTTACTTGAGGTACTGATAAACCTATGATTACTTGAATTGCTGTACCTTTTCTAACTACACCATGAGCTCCTGCCGCTTTAAATGCTGCATCTGGTAACAATTTACTTGCATCTTTTACACTTACTCTAAGTCTAGTTGCGCAATTGTTAAGTTCTTCAATATTTTCTTTTCCACCTAACGCTTCAAGAATGATTGCACCTTTTTTAGCATACTCGTCTTCTGCTGATGACGCTCCACCTTTTGCATCTCCTTCTCCATGTTTAGCTCTGTAATCAGCTTTTGAATAAAGTTTCATTTCTTCGTCTTCATCTTCTCTACCTGGAGTTTTTAAATCCATCTTTAGAATTAAGAATCTAA
>CAUUWI010000063.1:0-8074 GCA_963548925.1 uncultured Leptotrichia sp.
CTATCCAGGTGCATCCAAGCGATGAAGTTGCCTTAAAAAAACACAACGAATTTGGGAAAAGTGAATCGTGGTACATAATGGAGGCAAGTGATGATGCTACTTTGATTTTGGGAATGAAGCCTGGAATTACGAAAGAAAAATTTTTGGAAAAAGTGGAAAAGAATGATTTTGACGGGCTATTTGAAGAAAAAACTGTTAAAAAAGGTGATTTTATTGATATTACACCAGGAACAGTCCACGCCTCACTAAAAGGAAGTGTTATTTTTGCAGAAATTCAGCAAAACTCAGATGTAACTTATAGAATTTACGATTTTGACAGAATTGATGAAAATGGGAAAAAGAGAGAGCTGCATTTGCAGGATTCGGCTGATGTAATTGATTTTGGAAAAGAAGTGGAAATTAAAAATACTGATTTTGATGATTCTGACAATGAAAAAAACATTTTGAGAAAACATATTATAAAAAAAGAATACTATTCAATTGACAGAATAAAATTTATTAATTCCTTTGAAGATGTAAATAATGAAAGCATGACAATTTACTCAATTCTGGAAGGAACAGGAAAAATTGTATGGAGAGAAAATGAAGAGCTTGAAATAAAAAAAGGTGAAACGGTTCTAGTTCCTGTTGGAATTGATACAAAATTGATTGGAAATTTTGAAATTTTGAGAACAATAATTTAGATAAATATAGGCAAGGATTCTAGCTTTTTTCGGGCAAAAATTAGATGATTTGCCTTGTTTTTTTAGTAGGAATATGATATTCTAATATTATACCAATATTGTTTTATAGTTAATATTATATATTAAAAAAGAGAAAAAGTAAAAATTGGAGGAAATTAATGATAGGAATTATTGGGGCAGTAGAAGAAGAAGCTGAAGCAATAAAAAAGGAAATTAGAAATATTAATAAAAATGTAATAAATGGAATATCGTTTTTTACTGGAAAATTTAATGACAAAGAGATTGTTTTTGTGCAATCTGGGATTGGAAAAGTAAATGCGGCGATTACAGCGACTCTGCTAATTGAAAAATTTGATGTAAGTGAAGTAATCTTTTCTGGTGTGTCAGGTTCGCTGGATGAAAGACTGAAAGTTGGAGATGTCGTTATAGGGCGAGATGTTGTCCAGCATGATGTTGACGCCACAGTATTTGGTTATAGAATGGGACAGATTCCGCAAATGAAGGAATGGGCTTTTGAATCAGATAAAGGGATGATTGAAAAAACAGGAAATATAACTAATTTTGAGCATCAGATATTGCTTGGAAGAATTTTGACTGGAGATCAGTTTATAAGTAAAAAAGAGATAAAAATTCAGCTTGGAAAAGATTTTGAGGCACTTTGTGTGGATATGGAAAGTGGGGCTGTGGCTCAAGTTTGTACAAGATTAGGTGTGAAATTTTTGATAATCCGTTCAATTTCGGACTCAATTACAGATGAATCAGATATGGAATATGGAATTTTTGTGAAATTGGCGGCAGAAAATTCAAAAAAAATATTGAAAGAAATTATTTAAAAAATAAAAATGAGAAAAAAAGAAGGGAGAAAAAATGAGTTTTCGATTAAATCCGTTTAAAGTGATGAGAGCAGTGGGAATAGTTGCAATTATTGTTTATGGTGTAGTACTTGTAACAGGATATAAAAAATCAAGAAAGACTACTACAGATAGTGTTACGAAGGATATGAAAATCAGAAAGAAAGATTTTTATAATTCAGAGGAATATAAGAATAATTTAACTTTACCAACTCAAGTTATAGAAAATAACAATGAAACAGTTGTGAAAGAAATAGAACAGGCTAAAACAGCACAACCTGTAAACCTGAAAAATAATAATAGTAATCAGGCAAATAGTTCAGAGCAAAAATCGAATACAAATAATGAAGTAAAAAAAAGAGAGGAGCAAGCAAGATTAGAGGCACAAAAAAAATTAGAGGAGCAAAAACGTCAAGAAGCTGTAAAACAGGAAGCAAGACAAGCTGAAATAAAAAAAGCTCAACAGGAAAAAGAGCGTAAACAGGCAGAAGAACGTGCAAAAGAAGAAGCTGCTAAAAAATCTCAAGTTTCAAAAGGGCCTAAAAAATATATTCAGGTAGCCTCGGTAAGTTCAGAAGCTTCAGCTAAGGCAATGGCTAAAAAGCTGGGAGGAAACTTTTACTATAAAAAAACAAAAATAAATGGAAAAACTGCCTATGTAATAATGTCTAATATGACAGATAATCCTAACACTTTAAAAGCTATGGAAAATCAGGCAAAATCAAAATCTGGCGGCAGATACATGATTCGTTCCGTTGGAAAATAAAATATAGTAAAAATATTAAAAAAAAACTAAAATTTATAGAAAGTTGGAAATAAAAAATAAAATTTTATGAATAAAAATTATAAAGGAAATATTTTTCCAAAAGAAATTGTTGATAAAATAAAAATTGCTAAAAATATAATTTTAACAGCACATATCAATCCAGATGGAGATGCACTTGGTTCTCTTTTAGCGTTTTATTTTATGATAAAATCGTACTGTAAAAAAAATAACATGGAAAAAATAGTAAAAATTGTTGTTGATGATAAATTACCAAAATATATGCGACATTTTGAAGATACAAAATTGATTTTAAATTATGAAAGTTTTACAGATGAATTTAAAAATAACTTTCAAAACGGTGAGAAATTTGATTTATTTATAAGTTTGGATTGTGCAAATGAAGAAAGATACGGGAAATCTGTTGAAATAAAAAGACAAAGTAAACAGTCAATAAACATTGATCATCATATAAGTAATACAGAACATGCTGATTTTAATTATGTGGAAGATATTTGCAGTACAGGAGAACTTTTGTATCAATTTTTGGAAATCTTTGATGTTGAATTGACTAAAAAGATAGCGGAATTTATATATCTTGGAATTATTAATGATACAGGCAATTTTAGGCACGATAATGTTACAGAATACACTTTCCTTGTCTGTTCAAGATTAATTGGAGCAGGTGCAAATAATCATAAGATTTCAAATATTATTTATGAAATGAGTGAAAAAAAAGTTGACCTTATAGGTGAAATCTATAAAAATAAAATAATTGATGAAAATTATAAGTTCGCAAGTTATTATTTGAAGCGTGAAAAAATGAAGGAACTGGGTATAGAAAAAGATGATACTGATGGTACGGCTGAAATGCTGCTTCGTATTGAAGGAATGGAAATATCGCTTTTTGTGAGAGAAGATGTGGATGGTGCTTTAAAAGGAAGTTTCCGTGCTAATGATAAGTACAATGTAAACGAAATAGCTTCTGTTTTTGGTGGTGGTGGACATATAAAAGCTGCTGGATTTAAAACAGATTTGTCATTTGAAGAAATTTTGGAAAAAACTTATGAAAAGTTGAAGAAGTAATATTATTGAAAAATTAAATAAAAACCACTTAAAAATTAAATTGAAAAAATTTTTAATTTTTAAAGAAAGAGGGATTTTTATGCTTGAAACATTTAATATGTTTAATTATTTAAAAATGGTAGGTTTTTCAAATGCTGAATTAGCTGAAAATTTTCAAACAATTGAAAAGGCTAATCAAAATATTAACGAATTTCTGGATAGTAATCCAAATGCCGTTTTACGAAAAATAGAATATAGTTATTCAGATGAGAAGAAAAAGCATTTGCAATTTGAAATTAAGATAGAGGTAGTGAATCAGTGAAAAAGATGATAAAAAAAATAATAATATTTGTAGCTTTTGGAATGTTAATTAGCTGTTCATCAGTTGGAAAGCGAACAGTTCCAGATTCAGAAGTTGTATCCAGGGATACCATAGTGAGCAATAGTATTTCAGAAGTGAAACAAAAGTTTAATGAAGAAATAAAGCCACAAAATGTAGGAATTTATAAAAAAGGATTTAGAAACTGGAAAGTAATTTTATTTGGACCAAATGTGTATTATCAAGTATTTGTAGCAGAAGATGGAAAGATTGTTTCAGTTGAAAGATTATATTATAAGTAAAAAGGGAGTTTTTTATTCTCCCTGAATTTTTATTTTTTATCTTCGGTTTCATTTTTCTGATAAGTTTCAAGGTTATTGAAAACATTGATTAAACTGTCTGAGTCGATATCATAATACATGTCGTCTTCATTATCATTTTGAGATTTTTTAACTTCAATAATTTTTTCTGTTTCCGTTTTTGATGTTTCATTTTCAACGTCAATTTTATCGGATTCTTCCTTTGAAATATTATCATTTTGAGTGTTAAGGGAATCAGTTTCTTGTGTGTCTGTAGAATCATTTTTGATAGCATTATCAGTTTTTTCAGTTTCTGATGAAACATCTTCATTAAGTTTAAAAATATTGTCAAAAAAGATAAAAAAATCCTTAATTGCAGAACTTTCCTTTTCTGTTTTTAACATAAGAATAGTTCCTTCAAGTAAAGCTATTAAAATTCTAGCTGTTGTTTCTGGAACAATGTTTTCGTATTTTTCAGGAAAAGCATATTTTAAAGTTGTTATAAAAAACGAGAAACGAAGCTCTATTTTTTTATAAGATTTTACAAGTTCTTCCCGAACATTTTTGTTAATATCGGAAAGTTCCAGTGCTAAATTTCCCAATGGACTACCGCCATGAAATTTATTGTTTACGATATTTTCAAAATATTTTTCAAAAAAATAATGAAATTTGTTAATTGACAGGTCATCTACATTGTTATTAAAAAAATTTATCAGGTTTTCTGTATGATATTTTATAACAGTAATAAGAAGTTCTTCCTTACTTGAAAAATATTTATAAAAAATATCATTGGGCATATCACACGCTTTGAAAATATCAGTTAATTCAGTGTTTTTGTATCCTTTATAATAAAAAAGTTTAGCACTTTGCTGGATTATAAAGTTTTTACTATATTTTTTATTCATTAAATTTACCTCTTTAAAGTATTTTAAGTATATTTTATAATTTAATTTGATGATTGTCAATAAAATAATAAAAAAGAAAAGAAAAAAATTAGGAATAAATTGTTTTATCTAATTTATTATGAAAATAAATAGAAGGATGTGATTTTATGAAATACAATTTTGACGAAATTATCGACAGAAAAAATAATCATTCTGTAAAATATAATGAACTTATTAAAAAATTTGGAGTGGATGATGTTATTCCGCTTTGGATTGCAGATATGGATTTTAAAACAGCACAGCCTGTAATTGACGCTCTCGAAAAAAAAGTTAAGCACGGAGTTTTTGGGTATGTATACCGTCCTGATGAGTATTTTGAGTCATTTATAAATTGGCAAAAAAGAAGGTTCGGATGGGAGCCGAGAAAAGAGCTGTTAAGTTTTAGTATAGGAATTGTGCCTAGCCTTGGGGCATTAGTACAGCTATTTTCTGAAAAAGGTGATAAAATATTGATTCAGACACCTGTTTATTCAGAGTTTTACGATATTAATGAAGATAATGGAAGAATCGTTATTGAGAATAGGTTTATTGAAAAAAATGGAGAATATTCGCTCGATTTAGAAGACCTGGAAAATAAATTAAAAGAAAACCCTAAATTATTTATTTTCTGTAATCCGCATAATCCTTTAGGACACGTGTGGACTCGTAAAGAACTGGAAGCAATTGGAAACTTGTGCAGAAAACACAATGTTCCAGTAATATCAGATGAAATTCACGCAGATTTAACATTGTGGGATAATAAACACATTCCGATGGCAAGTATTTCTGAAGAAATTCGTCAAAATACCATAACCTGCACATCAACTGGAAAAGCCTTCAATCTTGCGGGACTTCAAAGTGCGACAATTGTTTTTAACAATTTGGAAGTAAAGGCGGAATTTGATAAATTCTGGAAAGATCTGGAAGTTCACAGAAACAATCCGTTTAATTTAGTTGCCACAATTGCGGCATATTCTGACGAAGGAGAAGAATATTTGAATCAGCTAAAAGAATATTTGCAAAATAATATTTTATTCTTAAATAACTTTTTCAAGGAATATATTCCTGAAATTACGCCAAACATTCCACAAGCGACGTATTTAGTGTGGCTGGATTGTCGAAAATTATGTAAAAAATTTGGATTTAATCAAAAACAGCTGGAAAATTTTATGTTGACAAAAGCAAAATTAGGGCTGAATGAAGGACGTGTTTATCAGAAGAGATTAGAAGGATTTATGCGTCTGAATACAGCATGTCCGAGAGTGATTCTGGAAAAAGCATTGAATCAGTTAAAAGATGCGATTGAAAAAGAAAAGTTTAAATAAAAATTATAGAAAAATATGTATTTTATATATTTATTATTAACAACTTTTTAGATTGATATAAATATAATAGTATTAAAAGAATTTAATAAATATTTTCTACATATAAAATCGTATAATATACTCAAATCATATTTAAAATAAAAAATAAATTGACCATAATTTCATTAAATTTAAATGGTCAGTTATCTGGATTTTCTTAAAATAGAATTTTAGGAGGTGTAATTTTTTTATGGAAGATATTAGAGAAATTTATCTAGCAGGAGGGTGTTTCTGGGGAGTAGAAAAATTTTTTAAGATGGTTCCAGGTGTTATTGAAACTACTGTTGGATATGCAAATGGGCAGACTCTTGATACCAATTATCAGATTCTGAAAATGACTGACCATACAGAAACTGTGTATGTACAGTATGATAGTAACATTGTCTCTTTGGATAAACTTCTTACCTACTATTTTTCAATAATAGATCCGACAAGCATTAATAGACAGGGGCTTGATGTCGGTCGGCAATATCGAACTGGAATTTATTATGTAAATGAAAAAGATCTGGATACAATAAAATCTAAAATTGAAGATGAACAACATAAGTATTCTAAAGGTATTCAGGTAGAAGTTAGACCATTAAAACATTATATTTTGGCAGAAGATTATCATCAGGATTATTTAGATAAAAATCCAGGTGGTTATTGTCATATTGATCTAGAAAGTGCCAAAAAAATTTTTCATAAAAAATAAAAATATCAATTCTTATCATATTAATTTTAATTAAGTCGGAAAATCCGGCTTTTTTATTTTGTTAAATATGCTCACTAAAATTTATACTATTTCCCATTTAAAAAGTAGAAATAAGAAATTCATGAAATTAAAGTCATTTTTTTTTGTAATTATGCCATTATACAACCTGTATAACTATTAAAATATCCTTTAATCAAATTACTTATTATAGAATTTTACTTCTATTTTTTAAATGGAATTTAGTATTAGAAAATAAAATTTTTTTAATACTATTGACTTTTAAAAAAACTAAGGTATACTATTGTTAGCAAAAAGAAAACACTTTAAACAATTTAATAACAAAATTTTAGGAGGGACAAATTATGTCAAAAGTAGATGAAATTACAAGAGAATCTTGGATTTTGGGAACATTCCCTGAATGGGGAACTTGGTTAAATGAAGAAATAGCTGAAACAGTAGTAAAACCAAATACTGTAGCAATGTGGTGGCTTGGAAATATGGGACTTTGGATAAAAACAGAAGGAAACGCAAATATTGCAATGGATATCTGGGTAGCAACAGGTAAGAGAAGCCAAAAAAATAAATTAATGAAACCTAAGCACCAACATCAGAGAGCAGTCGGATGTGTAGCTTTACAGCCAAATTTAAGACTTACCCCTTGTGTTATAGATCCTTTTGCGATAGAAGGGTTAGACGCATTACTTGCAACACATTCTCATAGTGATCATATAGATGTGAATGTTGCGGCGGCAGTTGTAAAAAATTGCCCAGAAGCAAAATTTGTAGGGCCAAAAACATGTATTGAAATTTGGAGAAAATGGGGAGTGCCTGAAGATAGACTTGTACAAATGAAACCAGGAGATGAAATAGTAATTAAAGATGCAAAAATAAAAGCATTGGAATCATTTGACAGAACAATGCTTTTAACAGTTAACGAAGATGTTACGTTAAAAGGGAGCTTACCGCCTGATATGGATGAAATGGCAGTAAACTACCTAGTTGAAACAACTGGTGGAAATATTTACAACGCAGGAGATTCACACCATTCAAACTATTTTGTAAAACATGGAAATGAAAACAAAGTGGATGTGGCATTTGTAGGATATGGAGAAA
>CAUUWI010000064.1:0-7816 GCA_963548925.1 uncultured Leptotrichia sp.
TTAACAATTTTCCCATTTTTTCGAGTTATCGTGTACCCTTGTTTTAAAATATCACTTACAGAATATCTAGACAGCCGCGCTTTTCTGTATTTCAGTTCGTTTTTTTGATTCTCAAAAAATTCCATCATTATTTGATTGAGTTCAGCTGATTTTTTCTTTAAATTTTCTTTTTCACTTAAAATTATTTTTTGTAAATTAATTCTATCAAATCTCTGTTTTCTGTAATCCAGCTGTTCTCTCGATTTCTGCACAATTCTTTTAAGTTCCCTTGATAATTTCTGTTCCTTTTCCATCAAGTCAAATTTTTTATTATCCAGAATATTTGCAAAATTCTTTATATAATAGTTATTTTTTCTATATTCCAGCTCTTTTTTCATAATCGTAACTTTGCTCAAAAGCGATTTACTCAAAAGATTCTTTTTACTCTCCAGCCCATCTGCCAATTTTTCTTTTTCAGGAATCAAAATTTCTGCTGCCTGAGTTGGTGTAGCCGCCCGTCTATCTGCAACCAAATCTGAAAGCAAGTTGTCAATTTCATGCCCTACCGCCGAAATTACAGGAATTTCCGATTTATAAATGGCTTCTATCACAGCTTCCTCATTAAACGCCCACAAATCCTCAATGCTTCCACCACCACGTCCAACAATAAGCGTATCTATTTCAAGCTGTTTTTCTTCATTCATTCTATTAAAAAACTCAATCCCTGCCGAAACTTCCCGTGTAGCCCCTTCTCCCTGAACTTTTGCAGGATAAAGGTAAATATTCACATTCGAAAATCTTTTATGCGTCGTGTTTATAATATCTCTGATTGCAGCCCCTGTATCAGCTGTTACAACACCAATATTTATAGGTAATTTGGGTAACTGTTTTTTTATTTCATCAGAAAAATATCCCTTTTCAAAATACAATTTTTTAAGCATTTCCATTTTTTCATAAAGTAGCCCCAAAGAATTGCTTTTTTCAAGAAAATCTGCCACAATCTGATAACTTCCATTCGTCTCATAAAGCGTAACGCTCCCACGGATTTTTACCAAATCCCCTTCCTTCAAGTCTTCAGGCACTCCTCTATACTTATAACGAAAAATAGCGCATTTTACGCTTGCACTTGAATCTTTTAACGTAAAATACAAATGTCCCGAACGATAATACGTAATATTAGAAAGTTCACCTTCAATAAAAATATTCTTAAAGGTATTTGTCCCTTCCAGAAACAATTTAACTTCCCTATTTATCTCACTTACGGAAAATACTGTCTGTTCCATAATTTCCCTCATTTCTTGCATTTTTTATTCTTTAATGATAACATATTTCATCTCTTTTCTCAACTGATGAAAATATTTTATTTCAAAATTATCAACATCAATTAACAAAAAAGCACTCCTAAAAGTGCCTTTTAAAATTTATTCAAAAACTTCCGTCGCATTCGTAACTTCATTCCCCAATGCCACATTCAAAGCCACAATCGCCACTTCCAGCTGGCTTTCATCAGGTTCGCTTGTAGTAATTTTTTGTAGCCACATTCCTGGAACAGCTATTATTTTTGCAAAAATGTTATCCAGATGATAACTTGTCCAACGCTGTATTTCGTAAGAAAGTCCAGCAACAAAAGGTACAAATAAGATTCTTGTTACCAATTTATAAATTAACATTGTAAAATGTCCAGTTGGAACTTTAAAAAACAAGTCAACTGTTGAAAATACTAGAATACTTATAAACATTACAAGTAAAAGAAAGCTTGTACCACATCTTGGATGAAATCTTGTGCATTCTTTTGCATTTTTTGGTGTTAATTCCTTTTCCATTTCGTAATTCATAATGCTTTTATGCTCTGCTCCATGATATTCAAAAACTCGCTGTATATCCTTTAAAAACGAAATTCCATAAATATACCCCAAGAAAAGTACCAATTTTATAACAGCTTCTACAATATTTGCCTTTAAAATGTTTGCTTTACCTGGAAAGAAAAAACCTCCAACAGCTGAAGGCAGCCACATAAACACTGCGATTCCTAGTAAAACTGATGTCATAACAGTAAATCCAACTTGCTTATCCGTCAATTTCTCCTCTTCCAATCCGGCTTGATTTGACGCAAAAATAAGTTCCTTTGTCCCAACAACCATCGCATCATAAAGTGCAATAACTCCTCTCATAAAAGGCACTTTTAACCATCTATTACTTTTTTCAGTAAGTGCTATTTTTTTATAAACAATACTTCCATCCTGCTTACGAACAGCTGTCGCAATAGCCTTAGGACCTCTCATCATGACCCCTTCCACAACAGCCTGTCCTCCAACAGTTACTCTTTTATCTTTCATTTTTACCTACTTTCTCTTTTTATTTTAAAATCAAGTTCAAAAGTTGTCAAAAATTTTAGTCTCTGTCAACAATTGTTTTATTTTTTATACGTTTCAATGATTTACTAATATGCTCAGCTTTAAATTTACTTACTCCTTTTAATTTTGCAATATCTGATGCAGTTGACATTAAAATAGACTGAACATTTGAAAATTCCTTTACGAGGACTTCCCTATCTTTTCTACTTATTTTTGTTATATTGCTCAAAAGTCCATAACCACGTGGTTCTATTTTTTCATCAAGATTTGTAATATCTGTATCAAATCCCAATAAACTCACTATTTTTTCATCATCTAGCAATTCTTCTTTTGTCAAGGATTTTAACCTTACTCTAATTTTTTCCGCTTTTTCATTATTTACCTGATAATCTTTTATCAGAGCATTAAAAGTTTCGTTTTTATTTAACATTATTTCTTCATACTGAATCTTTATAAGCCGTCCTTCACTTCCAAGTTCCGCCATATACTCAATTAACTCTTCAGACATTCTAAAAAGCAGTCCATACATTCTGACACATTCAACAATATCATAAAGAGTTACCATATTATCAAATTCCAGTATAGATAAATTAACGTGATTTTTTTCAATTGTAAGCGAATATTTTTCCAAAGCTGTTATCGCTTGTGAAGATTTCGTCAGTAAATCGCCAATTTCATTTAACATATATCTGAATTTTCCATAATATATCGTTATTTTATTCCGTCTTTCTGAAACTGCCACAACTAAATTACCTTTCTGCTGTGCAACTCTGTGTGCCGCCTGATGCCTTGTACCGCTTTCATCTGTCTGTATTGCATAATTAGGCTGTAATTGAATATTTGCACCGTAAATTGTCTTTATATCTGTAGACAAAATTATTCCACCGTCCATTTTTGACAATTCATACACTTTTTGAGGTGAATAAACTGTATTTAATTCAAATCCACCTCCTATGACATCTTTTAAATCAACTGGATTGCCCAATACAATTAAAGCTCCTAGCTTTGCTTCCTGAATCTTGTCTATTGCCTCTCTTAAAGCTGTTCCTGGCGCCACTATATCAAATATATACTCCAATATTTTCTTCTCGCTAACTGTCTTTTTTACCATCTTTTTATCCTTTCGCCCTTTTTACTTTTGGGGCTATTTAACCCTTTCAACAAGTTCACTTATATTACTTATATAATTAAGCTTTATTTTAGTTTTCTCCTTTTCAAAATCAGCTTTATGGCTCTTAGGCAAATAAACTCCTGCAAATCCCAATTTTTCCAGCTCTGTTACTCTATTTTTTATAAATGAAACTTTTCTCACTTCGCCTCGTAATCCCAATTCTCCGATAGCCGCTATTTTCTGACTTACAGGAATCCCTTTTATTGAAGACAAAAGTGAAAAAACTACTGCCAAATCTGAACTTCTGTCATTCAAGTCAATTCCTCCAGGAATATTTATGTAAATATCTTTTGAATTTACATCCACTTTTAATGAACGAGACAAGACTGCACTCAAAATTTCTACGCGAGTCTTGTCATATCCTTCAACTGTTCTTCTTGGCATCCCAAAATTAGGCGTTCCCAGCAATGATTGTACTTCAAATAAAAATACACGGCTTCCTTCGAAGATAGGAACGATGATGCTCCCTACGTTTTTTTCCTCTCTATCACTTATAAAAAATTCAGATGGATTTTTTACTTCGTTAATTCCATTTTCCTTCATATCAAAAATAGAAATTTCATTTGTTGAGCCATAACGGTTCTTTATCGAACGAATTATCCTAAAATAGCTGTTTTCTTCCCCTTCTATCTGCAAAACTGCATCAACCATATGTTCCAGTAATTTTGGTCCTGCAAGTTTTCCATCTTTTGTAACATGTCCCACAATATAAAATGCAATTTCATTTTTTTTTGCAATTTCAATAATTTTTAATGTTGTTTCACGAATTTGTGTAACGCTCCCAGGAATTGAATTTACATTTTCAGAATAAAGTGTCTGGATTGAATCAATTATAACTACTCTCGGTTTTTCCTTCAAAATAATATTTTCAATTTTTTCAATATTTGTATCATTTAAGATGTACAAGTTTTCACTTTTTACATTAACACGTTCCGCACGCTGTTTTATCTGTCGTGGTGATTCTTCTCCTGAAACATAAAATACATTCCCGATTTTAGCATATTCCTGTGATAACTGAAGTAAAAAAGTTGATTTCCCAATTCCAGGACTTCCAGTAATTAGTACAACTTCCCCTTTTATCAGTCCTCCACCTAAAACTCTGTCAAATTCTTCAAATGGCGTTACCATTCTAAATTCTTTTTCTATTTCAATTTCTGTTATTTTTTTTATTGAAACTTCCTGTGATTCTACATTTTTAAAGGTACTTTTTATATCAATCTCCTCTTCAAATGTTCCCCACGAATCACAGTTCGGACATTTTCCCATCCATTTTAATGAACTGTAACCACACTCTGAGCATATATATTTTGTTTTCCCTTTTTTCACAGTCATATATTAATTTTCCTTCTTTTATTTTTGATTTTCAAAATTTATGATGTATATATTATCAAATTTTTTTAACAAAATTATTTTTTTTTCCTTTTTATTAACTGTGAAATACAAAATATCTTTTCTTTATCCTTTAAAATTTTTTACTTTCTCAATCAATCGCTTTTCCACATTTTCCGTTACAAAAAAACTCAAATTTCCTTTATTCTGTGCCACTTCTTTCACAAGACTTGAACTTAAGTACAGATATTCTCTTGAAGCAGTCAAAAATACTGTTTCAAATTCACTTTTAGCAAGTGTTTTATTTGTTAATGTGAACTGTAATTCGTATTCATAATCTGATAATGCACGTAAGCCCCTTACTAGAATATCTACTTTTTCTTTATGCATAAAATCAACTAGCAGTCCATTAAAAATTTTTATTTCAGCGTTAATATTTTCTTTTTTTAAAATTTCTTCTATCATTTCAACTTTTTCTTCATCTGAAAACCAGGCTTTTGATTTTGTAGAATTTTTAAAAATTCCTATTATTAACTTATCAAATAAATTTGAAGAACGTTTTATAATATCAACATGTCCTCTTGTTATTGGATCAAAACTACCTGGATACAAAGCCATTTTTTTCATTTTGTTCTCCTATTTTTTGCTGCATTTATTTCTTTAATTTTTCTAATGCTTCCTTTGCTGCATGTTTTTCAGCTTCTTTCTTACTTCTTCCAATTCCAACACCATAAATCTTGTTATTCCATCTTACACAAATTTCAAAAATTTTATCATGATCTGGACCTTTAGTTCCAAGTAATTTATACTCAGGCATTTTTCTATACTTTCCCTGAACAAACTCCTGCAAAACTGTCTTATAGTCTCCTGTTCCTTCAATTTCTTCCAGTTTATTTATTTTCCCCAGTAAAAACTTCAACGCAACATCTTTGGCAGTATAATAATTTGAATCTTTAAAAATCGCACCAATTAATGCTTCAAAAGCATCTCCTAAAATAGATCTTCTGTTTCTTCCGCCTGACATAATTTCACCATTACTTAAATATAAATACTCTCCCAGTTCAATATCGCTGGCAATGGTTGAAAATACAGGTTCACTTATAATCTGACTTTTTAACTTGGCTAATTCTCCTTCTGTTTTTTGTTCGTATAATTCATAAATATATTCAGTTGTTATAAGATTTAATATTGCATCTCCTAAAAATTCCAACTTTTCATTATTAAATCTTTTCATTTTTTCAGCTTCATTGGAATACGATCTATGAGTCAATGCCTCCTTTAAATACGCCTCATTTTTAAATTTATACCCTATCTTCTTTAATAGCTCCTTAGAATTTCTTCTTTCTCCTGTTTTCATTTAATCACCTCTTTTCTATTATTAAAGTTTTTAATTCTTTTTTATTTAAGAGGGCAATAATGCCCTCAAAAATTATCCTTTATATTTTCTAAATGCTAAAACTGCATTATGTCCACCAAATCCCAATGAACTTGACATTCCTACTTCAATATCCCTTTTTATAGGTTTGTTTGGAACATAATCCAAATCACACACTGGATCTGGATTTTCATAATTTATAGTTGGAGGCATAATTCCTTCAGAAATCGCAAGTGCTAAAAACCCTGCTTCAATTCCACCTGCTCCACCTAATAAATGCCCAGTCGCACCTTTTGTAGAACTTACAGAAAGTTTGTATGCGTGTTCTCCAAATACTGTTTTTATTGCTTGAGTTTCATTTTTGTCATTTGCAGGGGTAGATGTTCCATGTGCATTAATGTATCCGACTTCTTCAGGTTTTATATTCCCTTGCTCTAAAGCCATTTTAAATGCTCTTGCCGCTCCTTCTCCACCATCTGATGGTGCTGTCATATGGTAAGCGTCTCCAGTTTCTCCATACCCTATAATTTCTGCATAAATTCTTGCTCCACGTTTTTTAGCATGTTCCAATTCTTCCAACACTAGCACTCCTGCACCTTCTCCAAGTACAAATCCATCTCTATCCGCTGTAAATGGACGTGATGCTTTCTTAGGGTCAGGATTAGTTGACAATGCCTTCATATTTGCAAATCCTGCTATTCCTGAGGGAGTTACTGTTGCTTCTGTTCCTCCAGCTATCATTGCATCAGCTTTTCCTAATAAAATTGCTTCAAAAGCATCTCCAATTGAATTTGTTCCCGAAGCACAAGCCGTAACAACAGTCTTATTAGGCCCTTTTGCTCCTGTATAAATTGAAGTGTTTCCGGAAGCCATATTTAATATTGCCGCTGGAATATAAAATGGCGATACTCTTTTAGGTCCTCTAGTAACAAGTTTTTCCACCTCCTGCTCAATTACATCCAGTCCCCCGATTCCAGAACCAATAATCACTCCAATTCTATCTGCATTTTCATTTGTAATCTCCAACTTGGCGTCTTCTAATGCTTCTTTTGATGCCGCAATCGCAAATTGTGAAAATCTAGCTATTTTCTTCAATTCTTTTTTCTCAATATAATTTTCAGGAATAAAATCCTTTACTTCTGCCGCAATATGCACTGGATGCTGCGAACTATCAAATTGAGTAATTTTATCAATTCCACATTCACCTTCCAGCAAATTTTTCCAAGCCTTCTCTTTTCCAGTCCCTAATGGAGTTACCAGTCCAATCCCTGTAATAACTACTCTTCTCATTAATACACCTCTCATTTTTATTTTTTCAATTTCTTAAATTATAAATATCTATATTATTTAAAAATAATAATTTTAACAATAAATTTATTTTAACATTTTTTCATTTTTTTTTCAATAAAAAAAGGGGGAACACCCCCAAAAGTTTTATCTATTATTTAGATTCGATATATTCAATTACATCTTTAACTGTTTTAATTTTTTGTGCATCTTCATCAGGAATTTCAATATCAAATTCTTCTTCAAAAGCCATGATTAATTCAACCGTATCTAATGAATCAGCTCCCAAATCATCAACAAATGATGCATCTTCAGTTACTT
>CAUUWI010000065.1:0-7679 GCA_963548925.1 uncultured Leptotrichia sp.
GCTGTTTCCATTTCCACACATAATACTCCAAATTCAGCCCATTTTTTCCAAGCATCAGGATTATCCCCATAAAAAGTATCACTTGTAAACACATTTCCAGCCTTTACATTCAATCCTTTAGCCTTAGCAATCTCATAAGCCTTGAAAACCAAATCTGAACTTGCCGTAGGTGCATAATCTGCCCCATTAAATCTCAACTTATTAATAGCAGAATCAGTCGAAGCCGACATTGCGATAACAACGTCTCTAACTTTCACATCTTCTTGATAAGAACCAGCAGTTCCTACTCTAATCAAGTTTTTTACTCCAAATTCAGTTATCAGTTCGTGTGAATAAATCCCAATTGAAGGCACTCCCATTCCAGTCCCTTGAACAGATACTTTTTTCCCTTTATAAGTTCCAGTAAATCCTAGCATTCCTCTAACGTTATTATACTGAACAACATCTTCTAAAAATGTTTCTGCAATATATTTTGCCCTAAGTGGATCCCCTGGTAATAATATAGTTTCTGCAACATCTCCTCTATTCGCTCCAATATGCGGTGTTCCCATTTTTTTCCTCCTGAAAATTATTTATTTAAAAATTTTTTAAAATAATATGTTTTTGTTATACCAAGTAAATTCTAACATATAAACAGTTAAAATTCAATTATTTAAAAATAACCTTTCTTGTCTTTTTTCTTACGGTATAGTATAATAATAGTATTGATATGGATGTTTAAAAAATATTTTTAAGTAAGGGGAAAGCTATGATAAATATAAAAGTAATAAAAAAAAATGTAAGAAATTATTTGGATGAAAAAAGATACAATCATGTGAAAAGAGTTGTAAAATGTGCTGTGGAACTGGCGAAAATATATAACGTACCTGCGGAGAAAGTGGAGGCTTCGGCTTGGCTTCATGATGTGGCAAAATTTTTTAACTTGTCGGTTATGATTGACTTGACAAAGGGGAAATATCCTGAAGTGGAGGATAAAATGTCAAAATCTACAGCTATTTTGCATGGATTTGCAGGAGCGGAATTTGTACGGCAAAATTATGAATTATTTGGAATTGATGATGAGGAAATTCTGGATGGGATAAAATACCATACAATTGGAAGTGAAAATATGAGTACTCTTGCGAAAATAGTCTATCTTGCTGATGCGATTGAAGAGGCGAGAACTTGGGATGGTGTGGAAACTGCTAGAAAATTGGCTAAAATAGATTTGGATAAGGCGGTAAAATTTGAAATTGAAGAAAAATTGAAATATTTACTTGGAAAAGATTCGATTATTCATCCAAATGTTATAAAATTTCGAAATTCATTGATAGCTAATCGAATTTAAATTTTTAAAGGAAAAATAAAAATTAAAAGTTTATTTGATAGTTTTATAGCTCGAAAAAAGCAAGAGGTGAAATATGAGAAATAAAAAAAATAGAGAAAGACATAAAAATAAAAATAGTGGAAATAATGATAAAAATTTTCATAAAGAAAAAAAAAATAGAGAAAAAAATTATAATACTAAAAAAGAAAATTGGAAAACTCAAAAAATGGAACTTAAGGAAGAACGTGAATTAAAATATTTACGACAAGTTCTAGCCGAGTATGAGTTTACTTTTCAAGAAATATTACAACTTCTTGAATGGAGCCAGAAAAAGCGGAAAATGTATAAGCAGCTTTTGAATGCTTGGGAAGAAAGTGGCGATATTTATTTGAAAAGAAATGGAAGATATACCTTGCCTGAGAAGGAAGGGTTTGTGAAAGGGGAAATTTCTATTGCCGGTGGAAACTTCGGATTTCTTGATATTAATGGAGAAGCTAGCGTTTTTATTCCCAGATCTTATTTGAATACGGCTATGAATGGAGATACTGTTTTAGTGCGTATTTTGAAAAAAAGTTCAGATGGAAAGAAGCGTGAAGGGGAGGTTTACAAAGTTGTAAAAAGAAATCGTGATGTTATTGTTGGCGTTTTTGAGCATAATTTAAGTTTTGGCTTTGTGCGTCCAAGAAATTCTCCAAAGGATATTTATATTCCAAAAAAATTGATAAGAGGTGCAAAAACTGGAGATTTGGTGGCTGTGAAGGTAGATTTCTGGGGAGATGAGGAAAGAAAGCCTGAAGGTGGAATTGTAAGTGTGCTGGGAAGCCCTAAGGATACGGAGGCACTTATTTCATCATTACTTTTGAATGAAGGAATTGAAGAGAAATTTCCAAATGAAGTTTTGCAGGAATTGGACAAAATTGATGAGGATTTTTCGGATGAACTAAAAAATCGAAAAGATTTGCGGCATCTTGACATTATTACGATTGACGGCTCTGATGCAAAGGACTTGGACGATGCGGTTTATGTGGAAAAAACGGAAGATGGGTATAAACTTTTTGTAAGCATTGCCGATGTTTCTTATTATGTAAGAGAAAATACAGAACTTGACACAGAAGCATTAAAACGTGGGAACTCAATTTATCTTGTAGACAGAGTAATTCCAATGTTACCACGAAAATTATCAAACAATCTTTGTTCACTTAATCCGAACGAGGATAAACTAACTTTTACAGTAGAAATGGATTTGGACAAAAGAGGTAAAGTTGTGAAAAATGATTTTTATAAATCAGTTATAAAATCCAAATACAGAATGACTTACGAAAATGTAAATATAATTTTGGAAAAAGATGAAGAATCTGAAGAATACAGAAATCTTTATGACAAATATAGAAAAATTGATGAAATGCTTAAAAATATGCTGGAACTTTCTAAAATCATCAGAAACAGTAAAAAGAGGCGTGGGAGTATTGATTTTGAATTACCTGAGATAAAGGTAGTCTTAGATGAGAATAAAGCCGTAAAGGACATCGTATTGCGTTCTAGAGAAGAAGCTGAGAGAATTATTGAAGACTTTATGGTTATTGCAAATGAAACTGTGGCGGAAAAACTTTTCTGGGAAGAAATTCCAGCAATTTACAGAGTCCATGAAGATCCTGACAAGATGAAGGTTCAGGCATTGAATGAAACATTGATAAAATTTGGTTATTCATTGAAAGGATTGGAAGAAATACATCCTGGTAAATTTCAGAATATTATAGAAAGAACGACAGGACTGCCAGAAGGCTACTTAATTCACAAATTAATTTTACGGGCAATGCAGCGTGCAAGATATGCCAACAAAAATCTGGGACATTTTGGTCTGGCTTCCAAATACTATTTGCACTTTACATCCCCGATCCGCCGTTATTCTGACTTAATTGTACACAGAATGCTTGGACGTTCGATTGAAAAATTTATGAATGAAAAGGAAAAAGCAAAATATGGAGCTAATTTTGAAGCAATTGCCTCAAGTATTTCGAGAACTGAAAGAGTGGCGGATAAACTGGAAGAAGACAGCGTAAAAATCAAATTGATTGAATATATGCAGGATAAAATCGGACAGGTTTATATTGCCAGACTTAGTGGAATGAATAAAAATAAAATATTTATGGAACTGGAAAATCACATAGAAGTGGTTTACAATGTTACGACAGCACGTGATAACTTTATTTATGATGAGGAAAACTTTAAAATTGTGGATAAAAGAAATAATGAGTCCTACACTATGGGAAGCACAATAAAAGTAAGCATTGTAAGTGCAAGTTATGCAAAAATGGAAATTGAGGTTATACCTTATGTGGAAGAGAAAGTAAAAATTGAAGAAATGGAAGAAGAATAAAAAACAAAGTAGCAAAAGGAGGGAAGATGCCAGTATTAGCTAGGAATAAAAAGGCTTTTCACGATTATTTCATAGAAGATAAGCTGGAAGCAGGGATTGAACTTGTGGGAACGGAAGTAAAATCGGTAAAAGCTGGAAAAGTCAGCATAAAAGAAAGTTTTATAAGAATTATACGAGATGAAGTTTTTGTGATGAATATGCATATTACACCTTACGAATTTGGAAATATTAACAATGTGGCAGAATCTCGTGTGAGAAAATTGTTTTTGAATAGACGTGAAATAAAAAAATGGAGTGAAAAAATCAAAGAGCAAGGTTATACTATCGTCCCAATTTCAGTTTATACAAAGCAAAGACTTGTAAAAATGGAAATAGGGCTTGCAAAAGGTAAAAAGATGCATGATAAGAGAGAATCACTTAAGAGAAAAGATATTGAAAGAGATATGAAAAAAGTTCAGAAGAACTTTGGTAAATTTTTATGATGATAAAAAAATGTACCTAATACTAAACCCCATTTAAATAACGAACTTATTATAAACTTTTTTAGTAATGGATAAAAGCCTAATATTTTAATATAATTTTCGCTTTTTAAACGGGGAATAGTATAAATCTTTTCAAAATGAAAATTATAATTGTTTTATTAAATACAAATTTTATATAACCAAATTTATATAATTTTGAAAGTTTGATTTTGAAACAGTTGAAATAGCTTGAAAATAAATTAGGGAATTATTTCTAAATTTAATTAGAAACAGTTCCCTTTTTATTTTAAAGAAATTATCTTTTGAAAAATAATTCTATAATTCGTAAAAGACAAAAGGTAATACCGCTAGCGATAACAGGACCTGCTGCAATTCCTTTGAAAAAGACAACTCCCATTATTGTTCCGATTACTAAAGCAACCGTAATTTCAGGCTGTCCCGAAAGTAATCCTACACCTTTTGAAGATAGAATAGAAACGGAGATTCCGCTTATGATTGCAACCCATCCGATTGGAGATTTGAAAGCATTTAATAAATGAGAGAAACCGATTTCA
This sequence comes from uncultured Leptotrichia sp., assembly GCA_963548925.1. Classification (GTDB taxonomy): domain Bacteria; phylum Fusobacteriota; class Fusobacteriia; order Fusobacteriales; family Leptotrichiaceae; genus Leptotrichia. Next base: position 4,720 of record CAUUWI010000065.1, read on the forward strand.
CCTGTAGCAATAGGAATTAAAATGGCAATTGTAATTACTAATACTCCCCAATTTATCCCTTCTTTTCTAAATTGAACCATCCAGTTCCCAACATTAATTCCTTTTATCTTATAAATTTCAGTAATATTAAATAAAATTTTTAAAATTAGTACAAAAATTGTTGCATAAATAATAGATTTATTGTGCGTTATTGTTCCAACTAGTAAAATTAGTCCTAAAAAAATAAAACTTTCCAAATTTTTTCTCCTTATTAGTTAATCTTTTAGTCATTTGTAAAAGTCGAAAATTTCTAATAATCACAATGTTTTTACAGTTTTAATTTTTACTATTTTTCTCTAGCATTTTTGCTATAAAATTTTAATATTTTAGATAAAAACACTGTATTTATTGAGTTTTTATATTATTACTTTTACAATCGCCTAAGTTAATCTTTAATATTTATATTCCAGATATTTTTCCCCTTTTTCAGAAAGTTTATAAACTGTGCTATCCACATAAATATATTTTTCCTTTTTAGCTTTTTCAATAACTTTATTCAAAAATCCTTTATTCCAACGTAAATGATTGTCAATTGTGTCAATTCCGCATTCGTCTTTTTCCTGTGTAGTATTTACATGGTTTGATAAGTGAATTAGCAAAATTCTGACTGAAAATGTCATTTTTTGAGTTCTTTTTCGGTTTATTGTAAAAATTAATCCTTTTTTTGGAGAAAAAATTAGTGTTAAAAGGAAAATTACTCCGATTACAACTGCGATACTTCCCGCTATTGAAATATCAAAAAATCTTGCAAAATGAAATCCCAATACACTTGCCACAGCCCCTATAACTATACTTAGCCCAATCATTACTTTCAATTTATCTGTCAATAAATACGCTGTAATTGGCGGTCCAATCATAAAGGCAACTACTAATATTGAACCAACTGCTTCAAACGAGGCTACTGCCGTCATTGATACAAGCGACATAAGCATATAGTGAATCAATATCGGCTTCATTCCAAGCGTTATTGCAAGAGCCTTGTCAAATACCGAAATTTTTAATTCCTTGAAAAAAATTACAACAAAAGATAAATTTATTAAAAATACGATAAAAGTTGCAACTAATCCTTTAGCAATGCTAAATCCAAATATCTGTATCCGATTAAATGGTGCAAATGCCAGTTCTCCCAGTAATACTGAATCAACATCCAAATGTACATTTCCAGCATATCTTGAAATTAAAATTACTGCAATACTGAATAACAGCGGAAAAACCACTCCAATTGCAGAATCTTCCTTGACAAGCCTTGTTGAATTAAGAAGTTCCACAAGGTAAACGGTTAAAACTCCAACTATTCCCGCGCCAACGATTAACAAAGGAGAATTTAAGTCATGAACTGCAAAAAATGCAACTACAATTCCAAGTAAGATAGTGTGCGTAATCGCATCCGAAACCATTGCCATACTTTTTAAAACCAGAAATGTTCCTAAAATCGAGCAGGCACTTGCCACCATTATCGCAATTAATTGTATTTCCAATGAAAAATTCATAATTTATTTCCCCCTTTCCAAATTATTCATTTTTAAACTATTTAATTCAGATTTTTTATTTTCAAGTTTTTTCCTAAATTCTTTTTTTCTTTTCTGATTTCTTATAACTTTAAATACAATCCCTCTTTTGTTTGAGAATAAAATACTAATAACTACGATTATACTTATAATTATAACGATAACAGGCCCAGTAGGCAAATTACTTTCACTTATACTAATCAAAGTCCCAAGCAAACCTGATATTCCTCCAAAAAATGCCGCTAAAATTACCATAATTGAAAGTTTGTCTGTCCATTGTCGTGCTGCAACCGCTGGAGAAATAATCATTGCACTTATTAAGATTACTCCTGCCGCCTGAATACCAATTATTACAGTAGTTACAATCAATATGGAAATTAATATTTCAATTTTTTTACTTGGAAATCCCAACGTCTTGGCAAAATCAGAGTCAAATGAAACAATTTTAAATTCCTTCCAGAAAAGAATAATTATAATTAAAAGAATAATCCCTGTAATCAGAATAATATTTACATCTCTTTTAATAAACGTTGAAGCCTGCCCAAAAATAAATTTATTCAATCCAGATTTATTCGCACCTGGCAATTTATTCAAATAAGAAAGCAAAACTAGCCCTAATCCAAAAAATACCGATAAAATCAATGCCAAAGCACTATCAAACTTTATTTTTGTATAATTTTGAATTAATTGAATCAAACCAATACATACAATTCCAGTTATTAAAGCTCCAAGTAGTAAAACTTCTGTATTTTTTACATTTGTAAATAAAAAAGCCAAGCAAACTCCAGGAAGTGAAGCATGAGAAACTGCATCTCCCAATAAACTTTGCTTTCTTAAAACTGCAAAACAGCCAAGTATTCCTGAAACCATTCCAAGCAATAGACAACCAAGTGCAACTGTTCTGAATGTATGATCTGTTATAAGAAGATTTAATATATTCATTTTATCGCTCCTTTTCAATTTCAGACAGATTTCCATTATTTTGAGTTGCTTTTTTACTCTTATATGTTTTTTCAATATTTTCAGGAGTAAAAATTTCTTCCACAGGTCCAGAAGCTATAACAGACACATTTATAAATGTCACATAATCAAAATAATCCTTTACCGTCTGCAAATCATGATGAACAGCAATTACAGTTTTTTTCTCATCTCGCAATTTTTTTAAAATATTTACAATAGATTTTTCCGTTTTACTGTCGACACCTTGAAATGGCTCATCCATAAAATATATTTCAGCATCCTGCACTAATGCCCGTGCCAAAAACACTCTTTGCTGCTGACCACCAGACAACTGGCTTATTTGCCTATCTGAAAATTCATCCATTTCAACTTTGTGAATCGCTTCTTTCGTTTTTTCTTTATCAATTTTTCTAACTTTCTTTAACCACCCGACTTTTCCATAACGCCCCATTT
>CAUUWI010000066.1:0-7357 GCA_963548925.1 uncultured Leptotrichia sp.
CCAGCTAAAATCATAGCTAAAACTTTCATATAAATACCTCCATTTTTGTTCTCTACAATTACAGTATACCCCCTTTTTTAAAAAAATCAAATTATTTTTTAAAAAAATTTATTTTTTTTCAATTTTCTAATTTTACTTCACTTAATTGTAATAAAATCACTTTAAAACTACATAAATTTTTTTACTTAAATTTTGTATTTGAAAAATATTGTCCAAAAAAATCTACCTTAGTTAATTAATGTTTTTAATTTTTATTATTTTTAAAATATTTTCCATTAATTCTTCAAAAATTATACTTTTGTCCTTTTCGTTTTCATGAAATATTAAAAAATATGAATCTGAATAAAATTCCTTGTTTTCTCCATTGATAAAGTAATTTCCACATTTTATCTTTTTTTTGTTTTTTAGAATTAAAATATTTTTTTCATTTTTTCTATTTTTGGAAAAATAAATACCAAACTTAAAATTGCCAAACTGAATTTTTTCAATATTTTCATCTTTAATTTCATCTTTAGCTATGGAAAACCTTTTTTGAATATTATAGTTCAACTTTTCGATGTTTTCCATGTCTGTATAAAAAATAAAGTCTTTAAAAATTTCTTTCATAAATTTCTCTCCTCCTTTTAATTTAATAATTATTAAAAAAATAAATTGATAAAGTTATAATATCATAATATTTATTACTTTTTTAGGTTAAATTTCATTTTTTATTAATTTTAATAAAATATTAATATTAAAAGAGTTCTTTTTGTTTTTAAAATTAAAATAAAATTAAAAAAATATATAAGTAATGAAAAAATCGCATATTTTAGAATAAAATGAAGATAAAAATTTAAATAATAAAAAATCCGATCTACCGTTCTAACTTAATTTTTGGTTGCCTGTAGATGTTTACAGGTGGTAGTCATATTTATAAACAGTACAGAATCCGTACAAAACATAAAGCAGTCGTGATTTTCCTGAGACAGTTTATAAAGGGATAACCCCATTAAAAAAGAGTAAAGCCCAAAAATTCGGTGTTAGTGACGTATAGATCAGAAATTTTACTATGTATTTAATCACTTAGTTTAAGTATTAACTTCCTAAATTATTATAACTGTTATGTGAAAAAATGTCAAATATTCTTTTTGAAAAATTTCGACATTTTATAAAATTAGAAATTTGTATTTTTTATAAAAGAAATGTATAATTTAAAATTTATATTTTTTTATTGCTTTTAACTTGATTTTCAAAAGTTTGAATATGTTTTGAGAATAAAATGTAAAAATTAAATTATTTCTAAACTATTTATAAAATCCGTTATTTTAAGTATTTTAGTTGAAAAATATACAAAAAATATTGTATAATTTAGATAAGAAAATGTTTTTTTATATTATTAAATAAAAACTATTAAAAATGATTAGGAGGTATCATGGTTGCAACAATACAAGTTAATAAACAGAGCATAAAGCAGCTGCTGGAAAGCGGGAAAGACCAGACTTTTTTAATACCGGAATATCAAAGGCCTTATTCCTGGACTGAAACTGAAACTAAGACATTGTTTTATGATTTGCTGGAATTTACAGAAAACGAGGCAAAAAAAAATAGCGAAGTGGAAGGTACATATTTCTTGGGGAGTATCGTATCATATGAAAATGATGAAGGTGAACAGGAAATTATTGACGGCCAGCAAAGAATCACCTCTTTATTTCTTCTTCTCCGCGCAATTTACACAAAACTGATTTCTTATGAAGAAAAAACCATTGAGCAAGAAAATTTTATAAGACAGATTCAGCCTGCTCTTTGGAAACAGGCAAAACTTACTGGAGAAGTTGACTATACAAGCGTTTTGATTACTTCAGAAGTTATTGACAATGAAGGGAATAAAATTTTACAGGATATTCTGGAAACTGGGATTGCCGATCATAAAGCCAATGATAATTATTCCAAAAATTACATTCTATTTCAGAAACTTTTTGATAAGCTTTCCGAATTAAGCCCTACCTTGATGTTGGAATTTATTTATTATACTTTAAATCGTGCTGTTGTATTCCCAATAAAAACAGATTCGCAGGATGATGCGTTAAGTGTATTTTCGACTTTGAATGACAGGGGACTTCCACTTTCCGAAGCGGATATTTTCAAGGCAAAAATGTATAACAGAATAAAAAAAGAATATAAGAAATTATTCATAAAACAGTGGAAAAATCTAAGTGAAAGGGCAATATACGCCAAAGAAAATGTTCAGCAGCTATTCTATTATTATATGTTCTATTTAAGAGCACTGGAAAAAGATACTGCAACTACTACACTGGGACTTAGACGTTTTTATTCAAAAGGTGGATTCAGCAGATTGTATAAGTCAAATCTTTTGAAACATCTGGATAAAATTCTGGACTTATGGGTTGTTATGAATAGGCGTGAAACGATTGATGATAAGCCTTGGACAGAAAATATTGATATTATTAAAATTTTGGATACATTATCCTCTTATCCGAATGAATCATGGAAATATCCAGTTGTTGTCTTTTATCTTTCGCATAGTGAAAATGAAAATTTTGAAACATATTTCTTAAAATTTTTAAGAAAGCTCTTTTTGGAACTGACGGCAAATTATCTCGTAACTCCAACTGTTTCAGCAGTAAAAGCAGATATTTTGAAATTAAATGTTGAAATAATTGATACTATGTCACCAAGAGTGGCATTTAAGAATATTCCAATTACTGTATTGCAGGAAAGAGTAAAAACACCTAATAAAAATCTTGTCCGTATGATTTTAAAAATGGTGATTTACGATAATCAAGACGAGCTGTTACCTGAAAAATGGGAAGTTGAGTACATCCTTCCGCAAAAATGGAGCAACCGTTTTACAGAAAATGTTGAAAATAAGGAGGCTAGAACTTATATAAACTACATAGGAAATAAGATTCCATTTGAAAAGAGATTGTCAATCAAGGCTACAGAAAACTTTTTTAGCAAGAAAAAGAAAAGCTATAAAAAATCTAAAATTAAATATGTCAGAGAACTTATTCCAGAAGAACAAATCGAATGGACTTTTGAAGATATAGATGCTAGAAATAAAAAAGTGGCAGAAGAGCTTGTAAAAGTATTTATTACATGGAATGGAGCATACAAGCTTTAGATAAATTTATTAAATTTATTTTTATTTCAATATTAGAAGAGAATGGTTTTTATCCCCTTGTTTGAAATAGTACAAAAATATTTAAGAATAAAAAACAAATAAATGAAAATGATAAAAAAATAAATAACATATAATATTTTAGATAAAGAAATTACTTTTTATGGTTGTAATTTTAAAAAAAAAGGAATATAATAAATTATAAAAATATAAATATTTAAGGAGTTTTTTATGTTACAGGATTTTTACGGTATTATTCAGGTAAAACATTACCAAAGTGGACGATTAAGGCTTCAGACGGATGCATTGGTAGAAAATGTGGAGCTGGAGCAGGAATTTTTGGCTAACTTGCGTCGATTATCAGGAATAAAAGCAGTAAAAGTTAATTCTACCATTGGCAGTATTTTAATACATTTTGATGAAAAAATTATTGAAGGTTCTTTTTTGTATCTGATTGTATTAAAATTGCTCCATCTGGAAGAAGAGGCCCTGAAAAATAAACCAGGAAAACTGAAAAAATTGATAAGACAGGCATTTGAAGCGTTAGATATAGCTGTTTACAACAAAAGTAAAGGTTATTTAGACTTAAAGACTTTAACTGCTGGAGCCTTTATCTTTTATGGAATTAAAAAATTAAGAGTGACTCCTAAATTACCAGCAGGTGCTACTTTATTATGGTGGGCTTTTATTTTTTTATCGGAAGGAAAAACAAAATAATGTTGGAAAATTTATTTAAAGCGACATATCTGATGTTTAATCAGATAAAAGTTATACACAGTATTCCAGGCAGATTAAGGCTTTCTGTTCCAAATCTATCAGAGATTCCAAAGGAACTGAAAAAATATGATTATCGGGTTACAGAACTTATTTTGTCTAAAAAAGGTATAAAAAGCATTGAATATTCCTATATAACGAATAAAATTCTGCTTTATTACGATACAAAATTAACTTCGGAAAAGGAAATATTGGATTGGTTAAATAAAATATGGAAAACGGTAGTTAATCATTCTGAATTATATGAAAATAAATCTTTGAAAGAAATTGAAAATAATCTGGATGCCTTTTATAATATAATTAAACGGCTTTAAGTTTTGCCTGGGAAAGAAAGGAATTCTTATGTATGGTAAAAATTATTTGCTAGAGTGTGAGATTTTGCATGAAATTCGCGGAAGAATTAGAATAAAATCAAGAGCATTGAAGTATCTTGGGACTCATAAGGAAGAAATAACAAATCAACTGATGCAGGTTCATTATATTGAAAGTGTCAGTATTTCTAATATTACCGGAACTATTCTTATTTATTTTGATGCTTCTTCCCTGACTGGCGAAAATATTCTCTCCTTACTTCAAAATACACTAAATACTTATCTCGTGGATATTTACAAAAATGAGAAAAAAACGACATCAAATAAATATCTTATTGAGAGAAAATTGCAGGAAGAATCGCCACAGGAAATCATAAAAAGTATAGGAGCCGCAGTGATACTGCTATTACTGCCAAATCCAAAATCAAAATTGACTGGAATAAGACGGCTATTTAACTACAAGACTTTGTCAACTATTTCTTTAGCTCTGCCTGTCCTGAAAAATGGGATTTATTCTTTAATTCGCAATAAGCGTCCAAATACGGATACTTTAAGCTCTACAGCCATTGTCAGCAGCATTATCCTTGGTAGTGAAAGAACAGCATTGACAATTATGATTTTGGAAAAATTTGCGGAACTTTTGACAGTTTACACAATGAAAAAAACACGTGGCGTAATTAAAGATATGTTAAGTGTTGGAGAAAATTATGTCTGGAAACAGTCTGAAAATGATACTGAAATTGCTAGAAAAGTTCCGATTGAGGAGATAAATAAAGGGGACTTGATACTTGTTCAGACTGGTGAAAAAATAAGTGTGGACGGAATAATAGAAAAAGGTAAAGCGATAATTGACCAGTCGGCAATTACAGGAGAATACATGCCCGTAACTAAAAGAGCTGGAGAAGAAGTGTTTGCAGGAACACTTATAAAAAATGGGAATATTACTGTAAAAGCTGAAAAAGTGGGAGACGACAGGACAGCCTCAAGAATTATAAGACTGGTGGAAGATGCCGCATTTAACAAGGCGGACATTCAGTCTTATGCAGACACATTTTCTGCCCAACTAATTCCACTAAATTTTCTTCTTGCTGGAATTGTCTATGTTTCAACAAGAAATTTACAAAAGGCTCTGAGTATGCTTGTAATTGATTACTCATGCGGAATAAGATTGTCAACTGCCACAGCTTTCTCCGCTTCAATAAATACAGCAGCTAAAAACGGAATTTTGATTAAAGGAAGCAATTATCTGGAAGAATTATCAAAATCAGACACAGTGATATTTGACAAAACAGGTACAATTACTGAAGGAAGACCTAAAATACAGACACTTAAATCTTTTGGAAAAAATATGAGAAATGAAAGAATGTTGGCATTAGCAGCAGCTGCTGAAGAAACTTCTTCACACCCTTTAGCAACAGCAATTTTAAATGAAATAAAAAATAGAGGAATAGTTATTCCAAAACATCAGGAATCTGTAATAAAAGTGGCAAGAGGAATAGAAACTTTTGTAAATAAAAGCATTATTCGCGTAGGAAGTCAAAAATATATGGAAGAAAACAATATTGATTTTGAAAAAGCTTCTGATATAGTAAAAGGAATGCAAAATCGCGGAGAAATTATTATTTATGTGTCCAAGAATACTGAATTAATTGGTGTAATTGGAGTTTCAGATCCACCTAGGGAAAATATCAAGAAAGCTATAAATCGTCTGAGAAATCACGGAATTGACGATATTGTGCTTTTAACTGGAGATTTGAGACAGCAGGCTGAAACTATTGCTTCGAGAATGTCGATGGACAGATATGAATCTGAACTTCTTCCTGAAGACAAGGCAAAAGATATTCTAAAATTCCGTTCAATCGGCTCAAAAGTCATTATGATAGGAGACGGAATAAATGATGCTCCCGCTCTTTCCTATGCAAATGTAGGAATAGCTCTAGGAAGTACCAAAACAGACATTGCAATGGAAGCCGCCGATATTACAATAACTTCTGATGACCCGTTATTAATACCAGGAGTAGTAGGTTTGGCAAAGAATACTGTCAAAATAATAAAACAAAATTTCGCAATGGCAATAGGAATAAATAGTTTTGCACTTGTATTGGGAGCGACAGGACTTCTTCCTGCAATTTACAGCTCAATTTTACACAATTCGATAACGATTTTGGTAGTTGGAAATTCATTGAGGCTGTTAAAATATGATATTAATAGATAATTTTTAAAGGTTATACGTTATCCTTGAAGTATAATAAACGTAAATAATCATAAAGGGTGATGATTTGTAATATGAAGAAATTAACCTTGACAATACTGCATAAATTGCCGAATCGTGTCAGATTTAGGCTTTCACATAGTATTAACGATACAAAAAAATTTTTTGAAACAATAAAAGTTGAAACAAAATATACATTTTTACGTTATAATCGTACTATAAATACTATACTCGTAAAATTTGATCCTGAGGAAATTTCAATAGATGAAGTAATTTACCGTACTGCTACAGCCTTATCAGTTGAACATGATATGACTTCGGTAAGATTGGTTGAAGATTTTGAAGAAAAGTCCATAGATTCCCTTTCTATCTATTCCGGAGCGGCGATATTGCTGTCTTTCCTGTATAGTTTAGGAAAAAGTAAAGTTGAAAAGCTACAGATTGATATAAATAATTTTGCGGCGGGACTTACAACTGCGGCAATTATGGAACACGCTTATAAGGAAACTCAACGTAAAGGATTTTTTGACATCGAGATTCTGCCCGCATTATACCTGTTAAAATCTTATTTGGCAAATAGATCAGTTACTGCGGTAGCTCTTATGTGGTTCACAACTTTTGGACGACATCTTGTGCTGAATAATTTTTCAAATAAGGAAGTGCAAATTTACAGGTTAAAAGCTGACAATGGGAAGTTCCATTATGTTGTCGATGTGAAAGATGACAATTCAATTGAAAATCTGAGCGATTTGATAGATCACATATTTTTCAATAATAAAGCTGGCAATGAATCGGATGATAAATATATTGCATTACAATAGAAAAAATTAAAATATTAAATAAAAAATGGAGGTAAAAAAATGATAAAGTTTGGAAGCATTAAAAAGGAACATTTGGTAGGAGCGGCAATTGGAGTCGGAACTGTAGCTGCAGGTTATTATT
>CAUUWI010000067.1:0-7256 GCA_963548925.1 uncultured Leptotrichia sp.
TCTTATACGCTTTTGCCATTTTTATTACCCTATTATATTATACCACATTATATTCTGTTAGTTTAATGGGTTTTAGTATAAGCACTCCATCTTCTGGAATAATTCCAACACCTTCTCCTAATGTTCCAGAAGCAAATGCAGCATCTTTAATGTCTTTTAACGGAATTACTTTACCATTAAATGGACTTTGGATGATTTCTTTTTTCAGAAGTGCTGGTTGTGGTGCAACAGGAATTTCAGGATTTGAAGTATCATTTTCTACTGTTTTTGCAACTACTTTATCTTTGTATGTGAAAAATGTGAAGATAAATCCGAGTACAAGTGCAAGAACAGCTCCAGTAACTGCCATAATAAGATTTCCCATTGATTTGTCGGGAGCAATCATAGCTGGAAATTCAAATATTCCCATTCCTCCAACCATAAATTTTCTAAAATTAAAATGTCCATAAACGACAATGCAGCTAATTATAAATGGCTTTTTCAACGGAAGAGTAATACCATAAATAGCTGGTTTCGTTACACCAAAAATACCAGAAATAAAGTTTGGTAAAGATAGCTCTTTTAATTTTTTGTCTTTTGTTTTGCAGAAAATTGCAAGTACAACTCCAGATGTTGCAAATGTACAAGCAAAAAACGGCATCATAACATTATCAAATCCATTAGTCATAATATTGTTTATATAAACAGGAATAAATCCCCAGTGCATTCCAAAAATAACAAGTATTTGCCAAGTAAATCCAACGATAGCACCTGCCAAAAGCGGACTAAAGTTTCTAATCGTAATTACAAATGTAGAAATAATTACTGAACCAAATGTTGTAACAGGCCCTATAACTAAAAATCATATTGGAAGAGTCACTAACAAAGTCAACATTGGAACGAAAAAGAATTTTACCAAGTTAGGCACAAATTTATCGAAAAATTTTTCACATTTTGAAGCAAAATATACGACAAATATTACTGGGATTACGCTTCCTGTGTAGTCCATAGCAATAAATGGTATTCCAAAAAAGTTAGCATAAACTTTAGACTCAAACATTGTTCCACTAAATGATGTTTCATTATGCTTTAATACTATTACCCGTTTAAAAAGCGAAAATTATATTAAAATATTAGGCTTTTATCCATTACTGAAAAAGTTTATAATAAGTTCGTTATTTAAATGGGGTTTAGTATAAAATAAAAGTTTTTTCAATTTTATCTTTATCAATTAAATCTCCAGATTTTTTACCAAATGCTATGCCTTTGCCTGTTATGATAATTTCTTCTTTCTGGTTATTTTCTGAAATGACAGCATTATTATTCAAAATTTTTTTTATCTTCATTTTTCAGACTCCCATTAATATTCATTATTTTAGATAGAAAAAATCTTGATTATTAAACACGAAAAAAAATCATATTTATTAACCAAGGTTTTACCTGCTCTACAGTAACAATCCATTTATAAAATAAGTTTAGCACTTTTTTTCACATTTGTCAATGGTAAAACGTAAATTTTTTTATAAAATGTAAAAACTCGCAGGTTTTAGTAACCTACGGGCATAATCAGGATTTTAGGAGGCTGGCATCTGTTGTTATTTGCTAAAAATTAGATATAATATCACGACACAAATAGCAAAAACAATGAAGTCTCCATTAATCATAACGTAACACCTCCAATCTGTGTAAATTGGGGTAGCGAACTCCAAAGTATTATAATATAAAAAAATACCCCATTCAATAAAGAACAGAGTACTTTTTTCGCTTTTTTTATTTACACAGATTTATCCTATTTTTTATACATTCATTATATCGCAAACGGTAAAATTATTCAACTGGTCATTTTTGATAAATTATGCTAAAATAACTTTGAGAAACTTAAATAAAAAAATTAAACTTTTAATGGAGGAAAAACATTGGATATTGTAGATAGTGTAGCAAAAGAACTGAATTTTAAAGTGCCGCAAGTGGAAAATACGATAAAACTTTTTGATGAAGGGGCGACTGTACCGTTTATTGCTAGGTATCGGAAAGAAGTTACGGGGAATCTGGATGAGGAGCAGATTCGGGATGTAATTGAGAAAATTACGTATTACAGGAATTTGGAAAAGAGAAAAGAGGAAGTTATAAGGCTGATTGAGGAACAGGGGAAACTGACGGAGGAATTGCAGAAAAGCATCGTGAATGCGGTGAAACTGCAGGAAGTGGAAGATTTGTACTTGCCTTATAAGAAAAAGAAAAAAACGAAGGCTGATATTGCAAAGGAACAAGGATTGGAGCCACTTTCAAAGTTTGCACTGGTAAAAGGGATTACGATGGAGCAGCTGGAAAAGGAAGCTGAGAAATATGTTACGGAAGAAGTGGCGGATGTTAAGGCTGCAATTGAAGGAGTTCACCTGATTATTGCTCAGGATATTTCGGAAAATATTAAAATCAGGGAGTTCTTAAGAGATAAAATTTCAAAATTTGGGATTTTGACTTCTAAAGTTATTGAGAAAAATAAGGGAAATGATGAAAAAGGGGTTTATCAGGATTATTATGAATATTCAGAGCAAATCGGGAGAAGCGCTTCAAATAGGATTCTTGCGTTAAATCGTGGAGAAAAGGAAAAGATATTGAAAGTTGACATTGATATTGACGAAAAAACGGAAGAAATCATAACAAATTTTATTTTGAAGACTTTTGAAAACAAAAATTTAACTGAATTTTTTAGGGAAGTTATAAAAGACTCACTGGATAGATTGGCTTATCCGTCTATAAAGAATGAAGTGAGAAATATCTATACGGAAAAAGCGGAAGAAGAAGCAATCAATATTTTTTCTGAAAATCTGGAAAAACTGTTGTTACAACCGCCTTTATCGAAAAAAACGCTTATGGGACTGGATCCAGGATACAGAACGGGCTGCAAGATGGTTATTATTAACAAAGATGGTTTTTATGAAACAAATGACGTACTTTTCCTTGTGGATGGTGTGCATAATGAAAGACAGCTTGCGACTGCAAAGAAAAAAATATTGGACTATATCGCAAAATATGACGTGGATATTATTGCAATTGGGAATGGAACGGCTTCGAGAGAAACAGAGGCTTTTGTAGCAGATGTGATAAAGGAGGCTAAGAAAAAGGTTTCGTATCTGATTGCAAATGAAGCTGGAGCTTCGGTTTATTCGGCTTCAAAACTTGCAATTGAGGAATTTCCAGATTTGGATGTTACGGCAAGAGGAGCAATTTCCATTGCGAGAAGAATTCAGGATCCGATGGCAGAACTTGTGAAAATTGATCCGAAATCAATTGGAGTGGGAATGTATCAGCACGATGTAAACCAGAAAAAGTTAAATGAAACTCTGGAACAGACAATTGAACACGTGGTAAATAACGTAGGAGTCAATATTAATACAGCTTCGTGGGCACTATTAAGTTTCGTTTCTGGAATTAAGAAAAATGTGGCAAAAAATCTTGTGGATTATAGACATGAAAATGGTGATTTTAAGGACAGAAAACAGCTTAAAAAGGTAAAAGGTCTAGGAGATAAGGCGTTTGAGCAAATGGCAGGATTTGTGGTTGTGCCTGACAGTGAAAATCCGCTTGACAACACGATTATCCATCCAGAGTCATACCATATGGCAGAAGTTATTTTAAAAGAAGCTGGCTGTAAAGTGGAGGATTTGAAAGAAGACTTGAATGTTGTAAGACAAAAATTACAAAAAATTAATTTAGAAAAAATTATTAAGGAAAATGATTTTGGAAGGGAAACTGCGAAGGATGTGTACGAGGCGCTGCTAAAGGACAGACGGGATCCCCGTGATGAATTTGAAAAGCCGCTTTTACGTTCGGATATTTTGAATATGGATGACTTGACGGAAGGAATGGTTCTGGAAGGAACTGTGAGAAATGTGGCAAAATTCGGAGCATTTGTTGATATAGGGCTAAAAAATGATGCTTTAATACATATTTCTGAGATAGCTGAAAAATTTGTTTCAGATGCTACAAAGGAGCTTTCTGTCGGACAGATTATAAAAGTTAAAATATTGTCGCTGGATAAGGAAAGAAAGAGAGTGGGACTTACAAGAAAAGGATTATAAAAAAGGTTTAAAAAGTATCAAAAAAGTGCGAATATTATAATAAAAATCAAAAAAAATATTTGTACTTTTTTGAAAAATTTGGTAATATATACACAGTAAGAAAATTTGGGTTATTTAATTTTTTAAAAAAATATAAAAGAGAAGGAAGGTTTGGAAATGGAATTTTTAATTGGATTAGTACCAGTAGTTGTATTTTTAATATTGTTGACTTTTTTAAAAAAATCAGCGATGTTTAGTGCGTATGCCAGTCTAGTAGTGGCAATCATTTTAAATTTTGTTATGCCAGGATGGAGAATGCCGATTCAAGGGGTTCTCGCTTCAATAATTGAAGGATTTGCAACAGCGTGGATGCCTATTGGTTTCGTAGTATTTGCAGCACTGTTTGCTTATGATTTATCAGTAAAAACTGGTAGAATTGAAACAATCAAATCAATGTTAGGAAGCATTTCATCAGATAAAAGAGCTCAAGCATTGATATTAGCTTGGGGATTTGGTGGATTTATAGAAGGTATTGCGGGATATGGAACAGCAGTTGCAATTCCAGCGGCAATAATGGTTTCACTTGGATTTACTCCGTTAAGTGCAGCATTAATTTGTCTTATTGCAAACTCAACACCAACAGCATTTGGGACAGTTGGACTACCTGTTACAACAATGA
This sequence comes from uncultured Leptotrichia sp., assembly GCA_963548925.1. Taxonomy (GTDB): domain Bacteria; phylum Fusobacteriota; class Fusobacteriia; order Fusobacteriales; family Leptotrichiaceae; genus Leptotrichia. Next base: position 4,720 of record CAUUWI010000067.1, read on the forward strand.
TTTCAAACTTTAAATTAGACGCAGGAACAACAGCATTTTTCACATCATTATTATTGTTAGTATTGACTTGTATTATACCATTTATATTAGTAATAATGGCTAATAAAGAAATTGACGGTGGAAAAAATGCAGCATTTGGAAAAGGAATTATGCCTGTAATTATTGCTTCAATCATAGGTTATTTAACTCAGCCTTTTATTGCAAAAGCAATGGGTGCGGAATTGCCAACAATTTTATCAAGTTTATTTGCAATGATTTTGATGATAGTAGCTACTAAAATATTCATTAAAGAAGATAAACAGAAACAATCTGCTAACAAAGGGCAGGCTGTTACTGGAAAAGATGCGTTTTTAGCTTGGATTCCATATATTTTAATGATAATTTTAATAATTGGGACAAGTCCGGTTGTAGAAGTTGTTCATAAAGCGTTAGAGCCAACAACAACACATTTCAATTTTGCTTTAGGAAATGAAGCTGTCTGGTTTAAGGATAAAGGAGATCCAAGTGTAATATTCAAATGGATTTTAGCACCGGCTGCACCATTATTTGTTGCAACAGTTATTGCAGGATTTATTCAAGGAGTAAAACCTGGCGTTATGGCAGAAACTTTGAAAGAAACAATACTTAGTAAATTACCTTCAGTTGTAGTAATTATGGGAATTGTAGCGTTGTCAGTAGTAATGAAACATAGTGGAATGATTGATAGTATAGCAAAAGGATTTGCAGCAACAGGAAAATTCTTCCCAGTTATTTCGCCATTCTTAGGAACAATTGGTACATTTGTAACAGGAAGTGACTTGGCATCTAACTTGTTATTTGGTGGAGTTCAAGTAAATATAGCTGGAGCAAACGAAGCATTGAAGTCATTATACATTGCGGCTGGTACAGGTGGAGCAACAGGAGGAAAAATGATTTCTCCGCAAAATATTGCAATTGCCGCTTCAACAGTTGGATTAATGGGTAAAGAAGGAGATATGCTTAAATTTACTGTCAAATATTCAATAGCTTATGCAGCTATTTTAGGTATTTTAACATTTATCGGAGCGGGAATGCTTGGATAATTAATATTAAAAACTAAAAATTATGAAATGCAAAGAAATTAAATGCAATAGTTAAAGAGAAGGAGAATACTAAAGTTGGTAAAATTTTGGTATCTCCTTATTTGTATATTTAAGGATATTAAGGCTGAATTATTTGAAAATGTATAAAATTGTGATATAATAAAAGACATAAAAAAAGAGCTAATTTAAAGAAAAAATAGGAGGAAGTAATGTCAGAAAATCAAAATGTTGAAAAAGTAGATTATGCAAAGACGCTAAATTTACCAAAGACGAGCTTTAAAATGAAAGCTAATTTGGCTCAAAAAGAACCTTTAACATTAAGGGACTGGAAAAAAGCTGAAATTTATGAAAAATCATTGAACGAAGGGGCGCCATTTTTTGTGCTGCACGATGGACCTCCGTATGCAAATGGAGATATTCACATTGGGCATGCGTTAAATAAAATATTAAAGGATATTATCTTAAAATATAAAAGGCTTAGAGGATATAACGCACCATATATTCCAGGATGGGATACACATGGTCTTCCTATCGAATGGAAAATAATGGAAGAACTTGGAGAAAAGGCAAAAAATATGACTCCACTGCAAATTAGGCAAGAATGTAAAAAATATGCTTTGAAATGGGTAGAAAAACAAAAAGAAGGATTCAAAAGGCTTGGAATTTTAGGAAACTGGGATAATCCTTATATCACTTTAAGACCTGAATACGAAGCAGAACAGTTAAAAGTATTCAAGGAAATTTACGAAAATGGTTATGTTTACAAAGGGCTAAAACCTGTTTACTGGTCGCCTACGACTGAAACAGCTTTGGCTGAAGCCGAAATCGAGTATAAAGATGTAGAATCTCATTCAATTTATGTAAAATTTGAAGGAACACAGGATTTATTAGATAAATTAGGAGTAGAAGAGGCAAGTATTCTTATTTGGACAACAACACCTTGGACATTGCCTGCAAACTTGGGAGTATTTTTACATCCTGAATTTGACTATGGATTATACAAAACAGAAAAAGGCAATATTGTAGTTGCAAAAGAACTGGCTGAAACTGTATTTAATACGCTTGGAGTTTCTTATGAATTATTGAAGGAATTTAAAGGGACTGAAATTGAAAAAACTCATTACAGACATCCGTTCCTGGATAGAGAAGGATTGGTAATGATTGGAGACTATGTTACGGCTGATGCAGGGACTGGAGCGGTACATTCGGCACCTGGACACGGAGCGGACGATTACAATTATTCACGAAAATACGAACTTGGAGTATTGTCGCCAGTTGATGACAGAGGACATATGACAAAGGAAGCTGGGAAATACGAAGGAATGTTTTATGCAAAAGCAAGTAATGTAATTGTACAGGACTTGATGGAAAGTGGACATTTACTGCATCACAGCAAATTTGTTCACTCGTATCCGCATGATTGGAGAAGTAAAAAACCTGTAATTTTCAGAGCGACTGAGCAATGGTTCATTAGTG
>CAUUWI010000068.1:0-7187 GCA_963548925.1 uncultured Leptotrichia sp.
CTTACTATCTTCTACAAGTTTAGTCTATTTAACGCTTTAACCGTTAGATATTAAACAGACAAAAGTCTAAAGGCGAGATTATAGAATTTCCCTAAATGACATAATCATACATTTAGGTAAGCCATTAAAAATGACATCATCTAATGGAAAAATGGCGTTCCCAAAAGAGATGAGCCGCTATCTTAGGCAGCTAATGCGTAATTATCGTTTCCGATTATTTTTAAGTTGGATTTTAAAGCTCCCGCTTACTTGCCAATAATAATCTTTTTATCCTGTCGAAACCAAAACATTCCCTTAACTATTCAATTTTTAACTTTCAAGTCATTCTACCATAAAAACATTTATTTTTCAACAGTAATTTTAAATTTTTTTAATGTTTTGGTGCAAAAAGGCTTATTACACCATAAGACGCTAAAGTCATTATTACTGCGGCTATTATTACTCCCAGCACAATATAAAAAAATGATTTTTTTCTCTCGAACTGAAGCAATGCCGCAATTAATGCACCTGTCCAAGCACCTGTTCCTGGAAACGGAATTGCCACAAACAGCATTAATCCAATAAATTCCCCAGTTGCTAACCCTTCACTCCGTTTTTTCGCACGATTTTCTATTTTTTCAATAAATTTTACCATGATATTATGTTTTTTCATAAATTCAAAGGCTTTTACCGAAAACAGCAAAATAAATGGTACAGGAAGCATATTTCCAACAATCGAAACAATCATATTTAAGTACCAGGGCAATCCAATAGCCGCTCCAATCGGTATTGCACCACGAAGCTCAATTATAGGCAGCATTGATATAAGAAATATTCCAATCATTTTGTTTAAAAGTGGAGCTCCTATCAAAGTTACTTTTATAAAATTTTTAAAAGATTCTAGCATTTTATTTTTTATTTCTCCCTTATAATTTATTTACGTTAATTTGAGATAACGTATAATTTTTTCGTATAAAAAGCTGTATAAAAATACTTCACTTTATCTATACAGCTTTTCATTTAATATATAACTTTTTTCAATAAAATTATTATCTTAATTTTCAAATTTTTATTCTTTAACAAGTATTAGCAACATTTTGAAATTTTCTGTTTCAGATTCTACAGCATGAGGTATATTTGCGGGAAGAACTGCACTTTCACCTTTTTTAACGACAAATGGCTTTCCATCAACATAATACTTACCTTCCCCATCAAGCACGGTAACCAAGGCATCTCCAGATGCTTTATGCGGATCAAGGCTCTCACCTTTCCAGAAAGACATAACCGTCATTACTAAGTTTGATTTTGCCACTAAATTTTTACTTACAATTTTTCCTTCCTGATAATCGACAATTTCAGCAAGATTAAAGGTATTTGCACTTTCCAGCATTTTTAATGTTTTATTTCCCATATTTTTATCCCCTATCTTTTCTCCAATTTCAATTAACTTCAAATTATTCCTCGCTTCAATAGAGTAATTATGATTTGCCGTTATTTCAAGAAAATCTCCATTGGAAATTACTTTCTTATTATTTTCAACAAAAATTTCTCCATTACCATTAAAGCAGTAATAATAACGATTCCCAAGCATAGCTTCTGCCGTTATTTCCTCATCTTTCGCTAAAGAAAATAAAGAAATATAGCTGTTTGGCTGATTTAAGATTCTCATGCTTACAACTTCAGCTTCCTTTGATGTAATAACTTCATTAAAATTTATCGGTTTTGCTACTTCTATTTTAACCATAAATCTCTCCTCTTTGTTGCTTTAAAATATTTTTTAAGTAATTTTGTTATAGTATAACATATATTTTACAAAATATAAATTAATTTTTTAAAAAGGATGGAATAAAGTTTTTGGGAACAAATAAAAAACTTCTATCATGGGTATCTCAAAAAAAATTAATTTTAAATAGATTTTTTTATCAAAAACTTAAAATTTATTTGTTTGAAAAATTCATAAAAAAAACTGCCTCTAAAATTTTTACTCTGTCTTTAAAAAGAAAATTTAAAATAATGAAAAGAAAAATAAAAAATAAAGATAAAAAGAAAACCGACCATTTCTAGCCGATTTCCTAAGTTAATTTTTAAGATTTCAGTTTAAAATCAATTATTTAGCAATTTTGCTTGCGAAGTATCCTAAAGTTCTGATTAATTGAGAAGTATAAGACATTTCGTTGTCATACCAAGATACTGTTTTAACTAATTGAACATCTCCATTTTGAACAATTTTAGTTTGAGTTGCATCAAATAATGATCCAAAGTGGATTCCAACGATGTCAGAAGATACTAATGGTTCTTCAGTATATCCGAATGATTCATTAGATGCTGCTTTCATAGCTGCATTTACTTCTTCTACAGTTACTTTTTTGTTTAAAACAGATACTAACTCAGTTAATGAACCAGTTGGAACAGGTACTCTTTGAGCAGCTCCATCTAATTTCCCGTTTAATTCAGGTACTACTAATCCAATTGCTTTTGCTGCTCCTGTTGAGTTAGGAACGATATTTACAGCTGCAGCTCTTGCTCTTCTTAAGTCACCTTTTCTGTGAGGTGCATCCAAAGTATTTTGATCTCCAGTGTAAGCATGGATAGTTGTCATTGTACCAGTTACAACACCAAAATTATCATTTAATGCTTTAGCCATTGGTGCTAAACAGTTAGTTGTACAAGAAGCTCCTGAAATAACTGTTTCAGTTCCATCCAAGATTTCGTGGTTTACGTTGTAAACTACAGTTTTAACATCACTTCCACCAGGTGCAGTAATAACTACTTTTTTAGCTCCTGCTTTAACGTGTAATTCTGCTTTAGCTTTTGTAGCGAAGAATCCTGTAGCTTCTAATACTACGTCAACACCTAAATCTCCCCAAGGTAATTCTTCAGGATTAGCTTTTGCGAAAGTTTTAATTTCTTTTCCGTTTACTACGAAAGCTCCTTCTTTAACTTCGATAGTTCCGTTGAATCTTCCTTGAGATGAATCATATTTGAACAAATGTGCTAACATTTTAGCATCTGTTAAATCATTAATTGCCACCACTTCAAATTTATCTGTTTGTTCAGCTAATAATCTTAACGCTAATCTTCCGATTCTTCCAAATCCATTAATTGCTACTTTAACTGCCATTTTAATAATACCTCCTAAAAATTTTAATATATATTAATATATTGTTTCTTACAATTTGAGTATACCACATTTTTTTTGAATTTTCAACAGTCAAAAATTAATAAATTTTACAGTTTAATGTAGAAAAAATTTTAGATTTTTATAATAGTTATTTTTTATAAAATTTATAGATAGCTATCTGATTTTTTATAATTTAATTCCTATTTTGAAACTAGTTATTTAATTATAATTTTTAACAAAAAAAAACTACTGTAATCAGTAGCGTATCTATTATATAGTTTCATTTTTAAATGGCTGGGCTGAATGGATTCGAACCATTGCATGCTGGAGTCAAAGTCCAGTGCCTTACCGCTTGGCGACAGCCCAATAATTTCTCTTAAGACAGTAATTATTATACAAAAAAAAAATTAATTTGTCAACACTTTATTTTATAATTTTTAAAATTATTTTCAAGGGTGTATTGTATAATTAAATGCAGCACTAAAATATATTAAGACCAAAAACAATTTTAAAAAACTTACGAAAAAATAATTTATATAATACAACACAAGAAATTCTATAATTAAAAAGAGAGACTATTGCCTAGAAATAATAAAAACATGATTATCAAACTTTTTAATTTTTATTATCCAGTTTTTTTAATCATGTTATTTTTTTACTACTTCATTTTATTTAACATTTTTTCATATTCCTTTGATTTCCAATTATTTCCATTTTTTTCCAAAATAATATCCTTTTTAATAATTTTATAAGACGAATTCTCTTTCAATTCCTTCTTCATTTAAATCTTGCTTTCATCCTTTCTACTAGCAATCTTTTCTTTTTATTTTTTTCAAAAAATGTTTCAAATTTTATTTTCCATTCATCTTTCCAATTGTTGTTATCCATTATCTTCTTGATGGAACTCAACACAGAAACGCAATAATCATAATTGTGTCGTTGCCCCAGATTTGCAAAATCCTGTGCTTCCTTCCAATATAATTCCAAAATTTCTTTTGGGTATTCAGACGCAATTTTTTCTGAAAAATAATGCTTTCTGTCTATATATGGATTTTTTTGTAAATAATCAAGAACTTCTTTTTTATTATTTTTCACAAGACAAATCTTCAAATATGCTGAAGCATCTTTATTTTTTATTATATTAATAATTTGTTCTTCGTATAATTTGAAATCTTCTTCCGAAAGTTCCTTCTGACATTCTTTATACCAATCCAGTAAGTCATCATAAGGAGCTAATTTTACTAAAAGAAGCATTAAATTTTTCATCTTTTCATAATTATTATTCTTTTTGTAATAACTATACATAAGTTCTGTTATTTCAAATTTTGCATAATTACGATTCTTTTTCATTGATTTATCGTAAAGTTCTTCCAATATTTTATCATTATGTTCCTTTGAATAAAATTTAAAAAGGTATCCAAATATCTCCTCAATTCCTCCGATTCCTTTTTCTAAACCTGTTAGAGCTGTTTCAAGTGCCAAGTTTTTTTTGTTTTTTTCTTCATAATATTGCGAAAGTTCCCAGTATTGCTCAGTTGTATTCAGATTTGCTTTTCGTATTTCAAGATATTTTTCATCTTCCCCAATTTCCCTGTAAATAGACATAATCCATTCTAAATATCCACTTACACCACTTTCTATAATACAATCAACCAAATATCTCTTCTCTTCTTTTGTCTGACACAAAGTTTTCACCAAATTCATAAACCATTCTTCCAGATTACAGCAATCATAATATTCACTGTGTTCAGAAAAAATATAGTTCAAGACTTCCAGTAATATTTTTTCCCTTGTTTCCCACGAAATCTCATTTTGATTTACAATTTCCATAATTTCTTCTAACTGTGAAAACAGATTATCTTCTGTCGGGCTAATTTCGTACTCATAATAAAAAACTGTTTCATCAAGTTCATCAATAAGTTTTTTTGAGTTTTCCCATCCTTGTAGCAACTGCTGCTCTGTAATAAACGTTTTATTTTCAAAAATACTATTTTTTTGACAATATTCTAATAAATTTCTCTCTAATTTTGGATTTTTATTTACCAAAAAACAAATAATTTCTATTAAATCCTCTTTTTCTACATTCCCAACAATTTCCAATAAATTTTTCTTATCCATAATTAAATTTTCCCTCTTAACATTAATTTTATTCCTCAATCCCTTTCCTAAACTCATGCGAAAATGTCTTATCGTAAAGTTTAGATTTAGAATATTCATCCCCCATAAAGTTTCCAACCAAAATTTGTGCAGTTTTCGTAATTTTCTCATCTTTCACTTTTTGAGCAATGTTTTCCAATGTTCCCATAACGATTTTCTGATCTTCCCAAGTTGCTCTTTGGACAATTGCAATTGGTGTTGTTTTATCATAATGTTTTAATAGTCTTTTTACAACTTCATCAATCATTTGTACAGACAAGAATATTGCCATTGAGCATTTGTGTGAAGCTAGGCTTTCTAGGCTTTCTGTTTCTGGTACTGGAGTTCTTCCTTCCAATCTTGTACAAATTATTGTCTGACTCACATCAGGCAATGTGAATTCTTTTTTTATTGCAGCGGCAGCAGCTACAAATGAACTCACTCCTGGCACAACTTCATACTCGATTCCGTATTCATCCAAAATATCCATTTGTTCCCTTATTGCACCATAAATGCTCGGATCCCCAGTATGCACCCTTGCTACCAGTTTTCCTTTTTTCTGTGCTTTTATCGTAACTTCCATTACTTCATCCAGATTCATTGAAGCAGAATTATAAATTTCAGCTCCATCCTTATGACACCCAATAACCTCTTTTGGAACTAATGAGCCAGCATAAATTATTACATCTGCTTCCTTTACAATTTTTTGCCCTTTTACTGTAATCAATTCAGGATCTCCAGGCCCAGCTCCTATGAAGTATACTTTTTTCATAAAATTACCTCTTTCTTTTTTATTAATTTTCTAGTTTTATAGTGTTTCATTTATTTCAAAACTTACTGACATCTCTGTATTCAAATATTTTTTTAATCTTTTTCAAAAATGCTTTCCAAACTTTTCTATTTTCAAAATAAACTATTCTTTTTAAGTTACCATCTTGTTACCTTGTAACAAAATTGTGCCTTCTTTACAATTTTTCTATTTTAGATTATAATTAACATAGTTAGCTAACTCAAAAAAATTATATCTGGAGGAAAATAAAATGATTGATTACAATAACATATTAAAAGAAAATTCTTACGGAATTTTAGCTACACTCGATGATAGCAAACCTAAAACAAGAATTTTACAATATCTGTTTTCTGAAAAAAACAAAGTATATCTTGCAACTACAAATAATAAAAACGTTTATAGACAGTTAAAAAAATGTCCTTATGTTTCTTTTCTCTCTCATTCAGAAGACTATTTATCTTTTGTATCCGTAAATGGAAATATTCATTTTACTAATGATATTAATCTTAGAACAAGAGTTTTAAACGAATATCCAGCAATAAAGGAACTTTTTAAAACTCCTGACAATCCTATTTTTGAACTTTTTTATATTAATGTAGAAGAAATCAGGACTTTTGATTTAAAAACTTATACCAATGAAAATTTTAAAATCGAAAAACCATAATTAATTTGATACAATTTCAGTTATTCGTATTTTGTTTTTTCTCGGTAATTTACACCCCATTTGTCCATACTTTCCAGTATCGGCTTTAAGCTGTAACCTGTTTCAGTAAGAGAATATTCAACTTTTGGAGGAACTTCAGGATAAATCTTTCTTATAAGAAGATTGTCCTCCTCCATTTCTCTTAAATTGTATGTCAAAACTTTATTAGAAATTCCGTTTATAGATTTTCTCAACTCTCCAAATCTTTTTGTTCCATCGAGTAAATCTCTTATTATAAGTATTTTCCATTTATTAGAAATTAAAGAAAGTGTTATTTCAACAGAACACTTCGGTAATTCTTTTTTATTCATAATTATCATTCTCTATTCCTTTTAATTTTATTTTCTTATCATACTCCCTCAAAACTTTTTCCACCTCATTTTCAAGCACTTCCTTATTAGGGATATACAACGTGTATTTTGAAGCAAAAATCTGATTAGAAAGCCCACCTAGTGCAT
>CAUUWI010000069.1:0-7090 GCA_963548925.1 uncultured Leptotrichia sp.
ACAGCGGAAAAGGTAAAGGGAATAATAATGTGTTTACAACTGGACTTAGATTCAACTTCTAAAATATAATTTTGCAACTTTTTGTAGCAAAGCTAACTGTATTTCAATAGTTCTAACAATATTGTATAATATAGTTTCTTTGCTACATTCATAAATATTTTGTTCAATCCTTAAATTTCTATATCTTTGTTAAAAAAATTTCTACCTGATTTCAATTATAAAATAAACTCTACTTTAAAATAGAATCGTTTGACTTCTCTATAAATTCATACTAAATTTTAAATATTTTTTTATCTTTTAAAATATCTCATTAAATACCGTTCAATGTTATCTCCATATTCATTATCCAAATTTTCTACAATCTCAAATCCTAAATTTTCATAAATTTTTTTTGCAGTAAAATTATCCTTGTCAACTGTTAATTCAATCTTTTTTATTCCTGTCTCATCCAAGAAATCCAATACATATCGTAATAATATTCTCGCATATCCATTTTTTTCAAATTTAGGAACAGTAGAAACACCATAAATATAAGCAATTTCCCTATCAAAACTGCTTAAAACTTCTATAACGGACATCAGTTCTTCATTTTCATCATTACTTACCAAAGCGAAAACTTTTCCATATTTAGCAAATGGCTTAATATTCCAATTTCCAACTGTTGCTTCACCAAAAACTTTATTTTCATGTTCTACAATTTTAAATAATAAATCCGAATCTTTTTTTGCCTCCAATATTTTTATTTTATAATTTTTTCCCATAAAAAATTCTCCTTTCCTTATTATACAAATTCTTTTTTAATTGATTCACTTAATTTTCGATTCATTTTAAAGATTATTAATAGTTTACTTTATACAAATAAAGTCCTTCTGAAGCTGCCAGAATTTTTTTTCCATCCATATTTGGATTTTCTAATTTTTTCTTAATATAATTTTCTTCTTCATTTCCAAAATATACTGCCAAAGCTGACCCAACCATAATTCTTACCATTGTTTTTAAAAAACTATTTCCACAAATTTCAATATTTACTTGATTACTTCCATTATGATAACATTTTATATAAAAAATTTCACGTATGGGATTTCTATACGCTTTATCTTTTTTCATAAAACTACTAAAATCATGTTTTCCAATAAATTCATTCATTATTTCCTGAAATCTATCCACATCAATCATCCTTTTGATTCCAGACACATAATTTACTTCAAATGGCGTAATTTCATCTTGAACTTTCATAATATACAAATAAGTCCTATTTCGAGCATCAAATCGTGCATTAAATTTTTCATCCACTTCCCCGATACCTAAAATTTTTACACCCTTCAAACGCTTATTAATTTGCTTTTTTATCGCTTCCAATGGAATATTTTCATCAATTATAAAATTTGAAATCTGTTCTATTGAATGAACTCCCTTATCAGTCCTTCCTGAAGAAATCATATTTATCTTCTGAAAAAATGTTTTAAAAATGATTTTCTCAATTTCTCCCTGTACTGTTTTTATTCCTTTTTGTCGCTGAAATCCACAAAATTTACTCCCATCATACTGATAAACTATTTTTACATTTCGTTTTTTCATCTTTTCCTCTATCTATCTAGCCTTTTCTATTTTAAAATATATAAAAAAAAGAGCAAAACCGCCCTACAAATCAAAAATTTAATTTCTAATGGTGCGAAAGGTGGGACTCGAACCCACATGTCGAAGACGCTAGATCCTAAGTCTAGTGCGTATACCAATTTCGCCACTCTCGCTTATTATTTTATTTAAATGGTGAGCCATACTGGGATCGAACCAGTGACACCTTGATTAAAAGTCAAGTGCTCTACCGACTGAGCTAATGGCTCATATTTATGGGGTGACCGACGGGACTTGAACCCGCGACAACCAGTGCCACAAACTGGCGCTCTACCAACTGAACTACGGTCACCATATAAATTAATTATCACAAATAAAATGGAGCGGGAGACGAGGGTCGAACTCGCGACATTCAGCTTGGAAGGCTGACGCTCTACCAACTGAGCTACTCCCGCAAATTTACAAATGGTCGGTGTAGTAGGATTTGAACCTACGACCCCCTGCTCCCAAGGCAGGTGCGCTACCGAGCTGCGCTATACACCGCTTTAGAATAATTTTTTAATTACTCTCAGACAAGAAATATAATACCATAAAATAAAATAAATGTCAACACTTTTTTTCTTAATTTTATATTTTTTCTACAGAGGTATATCGTATAATCAAATTTTTTCTGAATCTTCTAATGCTATCAAATTTACTGGAAAAACATTGTTTTTTCCAAACAAAAATAACTTCTCCTGATTCCAACTGATTAATTACAATTGAATCACCATTAAATTTTTGCATCTCACCTTGTACTGAACCTTTAATGACTATAATTACATTTTCTAAAAAATCTCCACGAAAAAATACTGTTTCATCTTTTTTATATTTTTTTATTTTAAAATCGACCTGTAATAAATATTTTGAAATTTCTACAGGACTTAATTTATTAAATATTGAAACTTTTGTCAAAAATTGTGATAGTTTTTCTATTTTCATATTTTACCCTTATCATCTGTTTTCTAGATTGTTATACGAATCATTCCCTCTTCCTACATTAAAGAAGGGATTTTAACATAAACATATTTATAGTTAATACTATTCCCCGTTTAAAAAGCGAAAATTATATTAAAATATTAGGCTTTTATCCATTACTAAAAAAGTTTATAATAAGTTCGTTATTTAAATGGGGTTTAGTATAAGAATATATTTCAATTTTTATGAAAACAATTTAAAAAATATTCGTTTAAACAATTACCATAATTAATTTTTGATATATTTTATCACCGATATTATTTGTCTAATTTTTTTAAACAAAAAAGCACAATTATTCTCACAACTAAAGTCATGAGTGTTCTTGTGCTAGTTAAATCAAATTAATCAATATGACTAAAATTTTTAATTTTCAAATTTACTAAAAAATCTTTTTATTTTATCTTTAAAAGAATGTGCTTTTTTATAATTTTTCTTGTTATCCAATACACCGTCAAATTCTCTTAAAATTTCTTTTTGCTTTTCAGTAAGATTTGTTGGAGTTTCTACTTTTATTTCTACAATTTCATCTCCTCTGTTTTCACTTCGGCTGTATTTAATACCTTCATTTCTCAATCTGAATATTTTTCCATTTTGAGTTCCTTCAGGAATTACTATTTTTTTCTTTCCTTTAAGTGTAGGAACTTCCACTTCTCCTCCTAAAATAGCTGTTGTCATTTTTAACGGCACTTCACAATGAATATCATATTCACCGATTCTTTCAAAAATATCGTGTTTCTCAACAGTCACATATACATATAAATCTCCAAAAATCCCACCATTTGCCCCTGCATTTCCACCTTCTCTTACTACTAACCTCTGACCAGTTTCAACACCTGATGGGAATCTTACTTTTCTTGTATATGTTTCTTTTTCTAGACCAGTTCCGTGACAACTATGACATTCTTTTTCAGGTATTTTTCCAGTTCCGCGACATTTATCACATTCCTGAATTACACTTTGTACCCCGAACATTGTTCTTTGTTGAAGCCTTATGCTTCCTGAACCATTACATTTATCACAAGTTTTCACATGGTATCCTGGTTCAGCACCACTTCCATGACAAGTTTTACATTGTCCTTCTCTTTTATATTTTATTTCTTTTTCCGTACCAAAAGCTACTTCTTCAAGAGTTAATTTTAAATTATATCTTAAATCAGCTCCCTGATGCACTCTTGGTCCTTGACTATGACTTCTTCCACCAAAAAAACTTCCAAAACTTTCAAAAATATCTCCAAAATCCTCAAAAGCAGATCCGCCAGTACTTCTAAAGCCTCCAAAACCTTGTCCACCAAAGCCGCCTGCTCCAGCTCCCCCATTTTCAAATGCCGCATGTCCATATTGATCATAAGCTGCTCTTTTTTGCGGATCGCCTAACACTTCATTTGCTTCTTGAACTTCCTTAAATTTGGCTTCAGCTTCAGGATTATCCTTATTTCTATCTGGATGATATTTTTTTGCCATACTCCTATACGCTTTTTTTATATCCTGTTCCGAAGCGTTTTTGGGTACGCCAAGCACTTCATAATAATCTTTTTTTGCCATTTTTTACTTCTATCCTTTCCACTTCTGCAAATTTTATTTTATCTATCTTTTTTACTTCAAATTATATAAAAATATAAATATCAAATACTTATAGCAAGACCTATTAGTCCAAATAACAACCACATAGTATCGCTAATATCTTCAAAACTTGTTAATTCCCACAATGTTTCTGAACGCTGGAAAAACAACACAACAATAACAATTGTAATAAGCAAGTACAAAATTCCCCTTAAAGGATCCATTCCCTTTTCAGTTTCCTTTACTTTATGAAAAATTGAACTTATTGAAATAAATATGTAAGCTCCAAATAAAAATGACTTTAATCGTGAGTCTATTCTTATCAAATAAATTATTGTAAAGAATGCCACATCTCCAACACCATTTTCAAATCCTGGCTTTACTGATTTATATATAAGAAAACACACTCCCAAAACAATTAAAAAATAAGTAAATATAAATATATGAATTGGTGGAAAGAGCGATGAATATCTAGAAGCCAATATCCCAAAAGAGATCGCCCCTATCAAATTTGCAATTCTACTCGTTCTATCTTTAAATGTATTTATCATTTTCACGTCCTTCTATTATAATATTCCACAAATATTCTAATTGTATTGTCAGGAACTTATAATTTTTTAGTTTACATTAAACCTTAAATACCATATTAAAAATACAATTATTTAATAATCAGTTTTAAAATTGATTGAATATATTATAACCTAAATTTACAATAAAACCAACATAAATTTGAAATTTTTCTTTATTTTTTCCCTTCAATAACTAATTTTGCAAAAAATTCTTTTCCATCTTTTAATTTTAAAATTCCAATTTTTTCTTCTAATTTTCCACTCGCACTTTCAAAGTCAGAAATTCCATACCAAGGCTCTATACACACATAAGGAGCTTTTGGCTTGCTCCAAAATGCAATATAAGGAAACCCTTCATACTCAACACTAAGTTCTCTAGAATTTTTGCTATTTTTTACTGTAACTTTCTCTGATTTCAGATCTTCAAAAATTATCGCATCATCATCAAACACTGTTTCAGTAATATGTAATTTATTTTCATTATTTAAACAGTCAGCCTTTTCATCTAAAATAAGCCCTTTTTCATTCAATTTATATTTCTGCGAAGTTTCATTTTTCTCAAATTCCAAATAATAATCACTCAATTTTATGTCATCATTTACATCAAGTGCAAACGCAGGATGTGTCCCAAGTGAAAAATACATATCAGAATCATTCTTATTCACAACATTATACCCAATTTCCAAAGTATTTCCAGTAATTGTATAAGTTATAAAAAGTTCAAACTCAAACGGATATTTCTCCAAAGTTTCCTTATTAGAAGAAAACCTAAACTTCAAAGAATTTTCAGTTCTCTCAACCAGTTCAAAATCCTCAGTCCGAGCAAACCCATGCCGTGTAGAAATTTCATATTTCTTCCCATCGTAACTATAGACCCCATTTTTTATAGTCCCAACAAACGGAAACAGCACAGGCGAACTGGCAGCCCAAAACTCAGGCTTTCTATCCCACATAAACTCTTCTCCATCCACCTTATAACTTCGTAATTCCGCTCCTCTATCCGCAACTGCAATTTCAACATTCTCATTTTTTAAAATGTTTATTGTACTTTCCATCTTTAACACATCCTTTTTTAAAGATTTTATTTTAATTTATTTTGATTTTTCACTTTTATCATTGTACCAAATTTCTTTGCCAATCTCATTATCCCAGTCTAAATTTATTTTTTTATAAAAAAGAAAAATTATTTTAAAAATTTATATTTTACAAACACCTAAAATATTATTAAAACAAAGGAGAACCCAAAAGTTCTCTTCTGCTATTTATTTTCATATCATTAAAATTTTTTATTAATAAAGATGCTCAGCTTCTATTATTTTTTTTATACGTTCAAAATCACTTTTATCTTTCAAGTACTGTTTAAGATTTTCAAGTATTATTTCATCTCTATTATCACTTAGATGTTCTCCTTCTATTATTTTTCTTATATGTGTGTACTTCGGTTCTTCATTTTTTTCTAAATATTTTTTTATATTTTCAATAATTATTTTTGCATTTTGCATTTCATATTCTCCTTAAATATTTTATAAAATTATTTATCTGTAATTAATCCACAACTTCCGCATCTTCCACATCGTCAGCACCAGAATTATTATTTTCTCCAGCTGCTTCTCCACCTTGTGCTTGGTGAGCTTGAGCTGCTTCTTGGTACATTCTTGTTGCAAATCCTTGTGCTGCTTTTGATAAGTCTTCAATTCCTTTTCTGATTGCATCCAAGTCATCTCCGTCTTTTACTTTTTTTAATTCTTCGATTGCTTTTTCGATGTCTTCTTTTTCAGTTCCTTGAAGTTTATCTTCGTTTTCTTTTATAGTCTTTTCTGTAGAGATTACCAATTGATCCGCTTGGTTTCTAGCTTCTACCAATTCCTTAAATTTAGCATCTTCTGCTTCGTTTGCTTCTGCGTCACGTTTCATTTTTTCAATGTCATCTTTAGACAAGTTAGAACTTCCAGAAATTGTTACTGTATTTTCTTTTCCAGTTCCCAAGTCTTTTGCAGAAACGTGTACAATTCCGTTTGCGTCAATGTCGAATGTTACTTCGATTTGGGGGATTCCTCTTGGAGCCGCTGGGATTCCTTCCAAGTTAAATTCTCCTAATTTGTGGTTGTCTGCTGCTTTTGCTCTTTCCCCTTGCAATACATTGATTGATACTGCTGGCTGGTTGTCAGCCGCTGTTGAGAACACTTGTGATTTTTTAACTGGCACAGTTGTGTTTCTTTCAATTATTTTAGTAAATACTCCACCTAAAGTTTCAATTCCTAATGATAATGGAGTTACATCTAATAACAATACGTCTTTAACATCTCCCATTAATACTCCACCTTGAATTGCCGCTCCTGCCGCAACTACTTCATCAGGGTTGATTGATT
>CAUUWI010000070.1:0-7036 GCA_963548925.1 uncultured Leptotrichia sp.
AGTGGCTTCCTGACTTGCCTACACACGATATAAATATTGAAAAAGATAATATTTTGTTTGAAATTTTTGGAGAAAAAACTAGAACAAACTCTTTCCATCATCAAATGATAAAAGATTTAGGAAATGGACTGACTGCCATTGCAAAAGCAAACGATGGAATAGTAGAGGCTTTTCAAAATAAAAGTTATAAATTTTTTTATACAGTACAATGGCATCCTGAAATGATGGCAGTTCGTGGGAATGAGAAAATGCAGGAGATTTTTGATAGATTTGTTGAAAGCTGTAGGAAATAATTTGAATTTTAAATAAAAAAGTGAAAAACTAAAATTAATTAGTGATTCACTTTTTTTCTTACATTTCAGATTTTTTATCTTAATACCACAAAAGATTGATTCCATTTTCCTTGCATTCCTTCACGATTTCAGGAGTCCAAACTGAAGCCTGAACTTCCCCAATGTGAGCTTTTTGCAATAAGAACATACAAATTCTTGACTGTCCGATTCCTCCGCCAATTGTTAGTGGCAATTTATCATTTAAAAGCATTTTATGAAAAGAAAGATTTTTTCTTTCTTCTAAGTTTAATTCTTTTAATTGTCGCTCCAAAGCAGTTTTATCTACACGGATTCCCATTGACGATAATTCCAGCGATCTGTCCAAAACTGGATTCCACATAATCAAATCTCCGTTTAATTCCCAGTCGTCGTAATCTGGGGCACGTCCATCGTGTTTTTTCCCTGATTCTAATACTTTTCCAATTTGCATAACAAAAATTGCACCATGTTCTTTTGCAAATTTATCTTCTCTTTCGGTTGGAATTAATTCAGGATATAAATTTTCCAATTCTTGTGAAGTAATAAATGTTACTTCCTTTGGCAAAAATTTTTCAAATTTTTCAAATTTTGTTGTTAATTCTTTTTCTGTATTTAAAAAGACTTGATATATTTTTTTTACAGTTTCCTTTAAAAATTCAACATTTCTATTTTCTTTTAAAATAACTTTTTCCCAATCCCATTGGTCAACATAAATTGAATGTGTGTTATCCAAATCCTCATCTCTTCTGATAGCATTCATATCTGTGTAAATCCCTTTTCCAACTTCCAAACCATATTGCTTCAATGCAATTCTTTTCCATTTTGCAAGTGAATGCACAATTTCCAATGTTAGATTCGGCATCTCTTTCATTTCAAATGCCACAGGACGTTCCACACCATTCAAGTTGTCATTAATACCAGCCGCTTTTCTGACAAACATAGGTGCCGAAATTCTCGTTAAGTCCAATGCTTTTGAAAGTTCCTTTTCAAAACAGTCTTTTACTACTTTTATAGCAATTTCTGTTTCCATAATCCCATATTTTGAATCATAATTTTTTGGAATTATAATACTTGACATATACTCTCCTTCTTTCCCAGTTTTTTATTCTACCCATAAATGTTATCAAAATTATTATTTATTGTCAAACTTTTTTTCCTTGATGAACTCTCCCACTTATAGAAATCGGAGAATTCTTTCTAATATTTTATAAACAAGTTTGCTTCATAATTTTAATTGTAAAAATTGTGTATAAATGTTATAATTTGGCGAAAAAATAAGTTAAAAAAATGAATGAAAATATAGAAAAAATAAATAAATTTTTAAGACTGGAGTAATAACACTTTAAAATCGAATCTAAATGGTAGATTTATTTAGTTTTTTAAAGGATTTTGGGTGTGTGTAATATAAGAAAAACTGATGAAATGGGAGAGGAAGTGATGAATGAGTTGGAAAATAAAATAAAATTGTATGGATTTAATAATTTAACAAAAACATTGAGTTTCAATATTTATGATATTTGCTATGCGGAAACGGAGAGGGAGCAGAAGGACTATATTGCATACATTGACGAGCAGTATAATTCGGAAAGACTCACAAAAATACTTATTCGTGTGGCAGAAATGATTGGAGCACAAGTTTTAAATATATCAAAGCAGGATTACGAGCCTCAGGGGGCATCTGTAAATGTTTTGATTGCAGAGGAGAGAATAAGTCCAGAAAATATTGATAAATCTTGTAATAGAGGAAAGCCATTTTTTGAGGAAATTGGGATGGATAAAAATAGTGTAAAAAAAGCTGGTGCAAGTCAGGATACTGATACAGTTCACGCTCATTTGGACAAAAGCCATATAACAGTACATACTTTCCCGGAATACCATCCAGATAATTCGATTTCGACTTTCAGGGTAGACATTGACATCGCAACTTGTGGAGAAATTTCACCATTAAATACGTTAAATTATCTGATAGACAGCTTTGATTCGGATATAATAACGATTGATTACAGAATAAGAGGATTTACACGTGATATTTCAGGAAAGAAATTTTTTACAGATCACAACATAACTTCAATACAGGACTACATTGATCCTGAAAAGCTAAAAATATACGATGCTATTGATGTAAATGTATATCAGTCAAACATTTTTCATACAAAAATGCTTATAAAGGAAATTGAATTAAAAAATTATCTATTTAATCAGGATGTTTATGAAATTGCACCAAAAAAAAGGCTGGAAATTACAGATAGACTTAGGAAGGAAATGATAGAAATTTATAGCGGAATGAATATTTATTAAACATTTATAAAGCAAAGGGGAACAGTCGCCATCCCCTTTGCAATCCCCACTTGTCTAAGCATTTTTTGAAATAAAATTAAAATCTTGGAAATTTATAATAAATATTTTTTTAATAAAATAAATTTTTTAGTTTTAGTAAACTGACGGAGCTTTTATTTGTTCAGCTACGATTGTCTGACGACTGAAAGAAGGAGTTTCGGAGTTAGGCAAATAAAAGTCGGAGTCTAGCCATAGATGCAGGATTTGCGGCAATGAGCAATCCTGAGAAAATAAAGAAAAACATAATAAAAATAGTAAAAACTGTTATTAAACAAAATAATTTAATACTAAAATCCATTAGAAAATAGAAATTATATTAAGGAAAATAAATTTTATTCCTTGTTACATAGTATATAATTCAAAATTTATTAAGTATTTGCTTTTTAAATAAAGGAATAATATTAATAAAAAATTTGGGGATTTAAAATTATGAATAAATAAAAAAATATGAAAGGAGTTGAAGAAATGGGGAAAAATATTGATAAAGATAGACAAAATAAGACAGTTCTTTTTGATGCGTTGAAAAATCATCTTTCCAACAGGGTTGTGAGATTTGATGTGCCAGGGCATAAGGGAGGACGTGGAAATAAGGAGTTTCGAGATTTTATTGGGCTAGATGCGATGCAGATGGATGTTAATTCGATGAAACCTCTTGATAATTTATGCCATCCGACTTCGGTTATTAAAGAGGCGCAGGATATAGCGGCGGAGGCTTTTGGGGCAAAAGAGGCTTATTTTATGGTAAGTGGGACGACTGGAGCTGTGCAGGCTATGATTATGGCAACTTGCAAGGCTGGTGATAAAATCATTATTCCAAGAAATGTGCATAGAAGTGCCATTAATGCGATGGTAATCTGCGGGGCAATTCCAGTTTATATTAATCCTGGGCTTAACAAGAAACTGGGAATATCTCTTGGAATGTCAATTAATAATGTAAAAAAAGCAATTCATGAAAATCCTGATGCAAAAGCAATACTAGTGAATAATCCCACTTATTATGGGATTTGTTCGGATTTGAAATCTATTGTAAAATTGGCACATGAAAATAATATGCTTGTGCTGGTTGATGAAGCACATGGAGCACATTTTTCCTTTGACGAAAATTTACCGATTTCAGGAATGGCAGCTGGAGCGGATATGGCGGCAATCAGTATGCACAAGACAGGCGGTTCTCTTACACAAAGTTCGATTTTATTAAGTGGAGAGCGGATAAATGCTGATTATGTACGGCAAGTTATAAACTTGACTCAAACTACAAGTGCTTCGTATCTGCTTATGACTTCGCTTGATGTGGCAAGAAAAAATTTGGCGATAAATGGAAGAGAACTTTTTGAAAAGACGGTTAAATTTGCGGAATATGCCAGAAATGAAATTAATAAACTAGGTGGATATTATGCGTATGGGAAGGAACTGATTGACGGGGATTCAGTTTATGACTTTGATACGACAAAATTATCTGTGTATACAAAGGATATTGGGCTTGCGGGAATTGAAGTTTATGATATTTTGCGGGATGATTATGAAATTCAGATTGAATTTGGAGATTTGGGAAATATCTTGGCTATAATTTCGGCGGGGGACAGAGGCTTGGAAATAGAGAGGCTAATATCTTCGCTTGCAGAAATTAAACGGCTTTACTCAAAAGATTCAACAGGAATGTTTGATCACGAATATATAAATCCTGATGTTGTGCTTCCGCCACAAAAAGCCTTTTATTCAGAAAAGGAAATGATTCCCATAAAGGAAAGTGCTGGTAAAATAAGTGGGGAATTTGTTATGGCTTATCCACCAGGAATACCGATATTAGCACCAGGGGAGCGAATTACAGAGGAAATTATAAGTTATATTGAATATGCGAAAGAAAAGGGTTGTTTGCTTACGGGAACTGAAGATATGCATGTTGAGAAGATAAATGTTGTTTTGAAATAAAGGTTTTTAATATTAAAAAGTCTCGAAGCTGTCGATAAAGTTTATGGAAAGAATGGTGTGAGCGTGAATGGAGAAATTGAATCTCAGATACTAAAATATTTGAATGAAGTTAATTCCACTAAATTTTTGACTTTGTATCATAATTTTCAATGGAAATAATATAAATTCCTTGCAAAAAGGGATACAGCTTGGAATGGTTTTTTGACTGGATAACTAAACAGAATTAAAATTAAGGAAAATTATCTGAAAAATGTACAATTGATGTTAGAAAATGTAGTAAAATTATTAAAAAATAGAAAGATTGAGAAATTTACAAATGAGCTTCAAGATTGGGAAAGAAACATTAAAAATAAAATATGGAGTAATTTAATTTTTATTGCAAGGCTTTTTATAAAAAAGTAAGTAATGCAAATTGAAAGGAGTGTAACGAATGGAATTATGGTATACAGAAGAGCATACTAAAAATGTTCGTTTTTCTATAAAAGTTGATAAACAGCTGGTTAGTACGAAAAGTGATTTTCAGAGAATTGATATTTTTGAGTCGCCAGAGTTTGGACGGTTTTTGACGCTAGATGGGTTTATGATGTTGACTGAAAAGGATGAATTTATTTATCATGAGATGATAACTCATGTTCCGATGGCGGTAAATCCTAAAGCTAAGAAAATATTAGTGATTGGTGCTGGAGATGGCGGTACTGTCCGTGAACTTGTAAAATATGAGCATATTGAGAGAATTGATATGGTGGAAATTGATAAAATGGTTGTTGATATTTGCCGTGAATATTTGCCTAAAACGGCAGATAAATTGGATGATGAAAGGGTACATATTTATTATGAGGATGGACTAAAATTTGTACGTTCAAAAACTGATGAATATGATATTGTAATTGTGGATTCGACAGATCCGTTTGGGCCTGGAGAAGATTTGTTTACAAGGGAATTTTATGGAAATTGCTTTAATGCGTTAAAAGAGGACGGGATCCTTGTAAATCAGCACGAAAGTCCGTATTATGAGGCAGATGCCAAAGCAACAGCAAGAGCAAATAAACAATTAAAGGCAGTTTTCCCATTTGCAACAGTTTATCAGCTACATATACCAACATATCCGTCAGGTCACTGGCTATTTGGATTTGCTTCAAAAAAATATAATCCTGTGGAGGATTTGAAGGCTGATGAATGGAATAAGTTTGGGATAGAAACAAAATATTATAATACGGAATTGCATAAAGGGGCATTTGCTTTACCAAATTATGTGAAAGACTTGATAAATAATTAGAATAAAAAACGAGAAGGAGAGTTTATATGAAAAATAAAAATATACATACATTTATAGGGTGCGACAATGAATATAATGAAAGTAAAATCGCTATTTTTGGAGCGCCGTTTGACAGTACAACTTCGTTTAGGCCAGGGACTAGATTTGCTTCGGCGGTTATGAGAAATGAGAGCTTTGGGATAGAAACTTATAGTCCTTATCAGGATAAGGATTTGGAAGATATTAAAGTTTTTGACGGCGGGGACTTGGAGCTTTCGTTTGGAAATTCTGAAAGTACGTTGAAGGATATTCAGAATGAGACGGAGAAAATTTTGAAAGATGGGAAAATTCCGTTTATGATTGGCGGAGAGCATTCTGTTACGCTAGGGGCTGTGAAAGCAGTTGCTGAAAAATATCCAGATTTGCATATTATCCAGTTTGATGCACATACTGACTTGCGTGATGAGTATTTAGGGCAGTATTATTCACATGCTTCTGTAATTAGAAGATGCTGGGACATTGTTGGCGATGACAGAATCTTTCAGTTTGGAATAAGAAGTGGTGAAAGAGATGAATGGAAATTTGCAAAGGAACATCTTCGCACAACAAAATTTAATTTTGATAGACTTGATGAAGCTGTGGAAAAATTAAAAGGAAAACCTGTGTATTTTACATTGGACTTAGATGTGCTTGATCCATCCGAATTTCCAGGAACTGGAACGCCTGAAGCTGGAGGAGTTACTTTTGTGGAACTTCATAAGGCAATAGAAAAAATTTCACAATTAAATATTGTGGGACTTGACATGAATGAATTATCGCCTGTATATGATCAGTCTGGACAGTCTACGGCACTAGCTTGTAAGCTGCTTAGGGAAATT
The DNA here is from genome assembly GCA_963548925.1 of uncultured Leptotrichia sp. Taxonomy (GTDB): domain Bacteria; phylum Fusobacteriota; class Fusobacteriia; order Fusobacteriales; family Leptotrichiaceae; genus Leptotrichia. The sequence continues at coordinate 6,711 of CAUUWI010000070.1, forward strand.
CTGCTGTTTATTTATAAATAGTTTAATTTGGTACGGATCAAGTAAAAAGGGAGGAATGTTAAATGAAGAAAAAACTTCCAATAGGAATATCAGACTTTAAAAAAATAATAGACGGAAATTACTATTATTTTGATAAAACAGAATTGATAAAAAGCATTATAGAAGAACCTGGCGAAGTTAAGCTGTTTACACGTCCGAGAAGATTTGGAAAAACACTTAATATGTCGATGATAAAATATTTTTTTGATATTGAAAATAAAGATGAAAATAGAAAGCTGTTTGAGAATTTAAAAATTTCTGAAAATGAGTATTTTGAAAAGCAGGGG
>CAUUWI010000071.1:0-7029 GCA_963548925.1 uncultured Leptotrichia sp.
TTCTGCTTATAAGCGTTCCAACAATTGTAACCGAAGAATTATAATCATATTCTGTTTGATTAGGAATTGTGGCGGCAGGCTGTCGATTCTGTACTTTCCTTTGAACATTTCTTTTTCCATTTCTCATTCTTGCAATATTAGCATCAGAAACAGTATCACTTTCCACTACTAATTTCCATTCGCCATTAATATTTTCAAAAACCAGGTATGAAGGATAATTTTTTACATCTCGACTCGTAGAAACTTCCTTAACAAATTCCGCTTGCATTTGTCCATTTGAAAGTTGTGTAACTATAATTTCTCCTATTATTCTTTGGCTGTAAACAGGATTTTTTTGAAAAAATCTCTTCTGATCTGCAATGTAATAAGATTTAGAAACTATAGATTGATAATAGTCAATTCTATCTCCTAGTATTCTTTCAAGAGTATCAAAATCGGCATTGCTGGAAGCCTCGTTCCAGATATTAACCATTTCCTTTATTTGTTCTTCAACACTTTTTTTATTTCCAATTTTTTTAATATTCCCATTATTATTATTTAAATTACCTACATTGTCAATATTTTCCTTTTTTTCACACGATAGCAATAATAAAAATATTATAAAAAATATAATTTTTTTCATTTCGTCAATCCTCCTTATTTTTTTAATTAATCACACAGAAAAATCTTATATCTTAGTATTATTATAACTTATAAATTTAAAAAATAGTACAGTTAATTGAATTTATTTTTTATTATCAGTAAAAATAATTGATAATTTTAAATTTCAAGTTATAATATATTATAGAAGTTTAGAAAATTAATGTAAAGGAATGATGAATATGAATGAAAAATTTAACAAATTATTTGAAACAGTAAAATTTCCAAATGGAGTGGCTATAAGTAGCAGATTTGTAATGGCGCCGATGGTTGTGAATGGTTCGAGCTATGAAGGAAATGTAGGAGAAGATGACATAAAATACTTTGAAAGACGTGCTGATTCCGCCTCACTCCTTATTTCAGGTGCAACAAGTGTTACTCCAGATGGAAATGCTTTTGGATATGGACTTGGAATATACGACGATAGTCAAATAGAAGGCTGGAAAAAAATGGCAAAAGCAATGAAATCAAAAGGAAACAAAGCCTTAGTCCAAATTTACCATCCAGGTTACCAAGCCAAATTTACTTACAAGGACAAAGGGATAATTTACGCTCCAAGCAACCTAAATTTACCTTTTATTCCATATTCAATAACAGCAATGTCAAAAGACCAAGTAGAAGAAGCAATTGAGCAATTTGTGCAGGCAGCAAGAAGAGCCATTGAAGCAGGTTTTGATGGAATAGAAATTCACGGAGCAAATCATTATCTGATACAGCAATTTTTTTCAAAAACTTCTAACACAAGAATAGATGAATTTGGAGGAAGAATCGAAAACAGAGCAAAATTTGCCTTGGAAATTGTAAAAAGAGTAAAAAAATATGCAAAAGAACATGCTAAACCTGATTTTATAGTAGGATACAGACTTTCTCCAGAAGAAATTCACGGCGAAGAAATTGGCTATACACTAGACGATACTATTTATTTAGTTAATGAAGTTGTAAGACTGGGAATAGACTACATTCACACATCCCTTTGGGGAAATCGTGCATACGCCAGTAAAGCCGCTTTGGGACAATGCAAAGGCCAATCAATCAACAAAGTTATAAAATCCGTTATAGATGAACGTGCATTATTAATCGGAGCAGGAGATATTACAAGTGCCGATAAAATGCTTGAAGCAAGTGAATATGTAGATTTATTAGCAGTAGCCTCATTAATATTAACTGATCCTGATGCAAAAAATAAAATCCTTTCTGGAAAGGAAAATGAAATAACTTTAGACGTGGAAAATCGAATCGAAGACTTAGCACTTCCAAAAAACTTTCCGCCAATGGTAGTGGCAATGGAAGGAAATGGCTCTGTACCGCAGAAAACGATTGATTTGTTAAGAGGGGACTATCAAGGGGAAAAGATAAATAATTCTAATTTTTAAATAAGAAAACGGGGCTGTCTAATTAGGCAGCCTTTTGAAAATACTTGTTATCTTCTTTCTCTTTCGATTCCTTCACATAACTCTTCGAAAGGATGGAAAATTCTTAAAATTCTATTATCGTAATCTACTTGCATACAAAATGATCCACCAGTATAATCTTCTCTTGATTTTAGATTAAAACCTCCTGGTTTTGGAAAAACAACTCTAGCTTCTCTTATGACTTTGATGTTTTTATATCTTAATCCGTTAATTCTGCATAATGAATAAGTAGTTGTTATTCCTATATATGGAAGATCTTCTTCTCTATTTAAAATTTTTCCCCTTCCTTCGCAATAACCTGATTGAATTTCAATTGGTTCATCTTCAAAATCTGCCATTATCGTAAATGAACATAATAATATTGTTAATAAAAATAGTATTTTTTTCATTTTAAAATCTTCCTTTCTAATTTTACTTTATTTTAATTTAAAATTTTAATTTCTGAAACATCAAACAACACAACTGTCATTATATTTATCAAAATTTTTTCTTCTTGTATTTTTAAAATTTACAAAAAACCGTTTCATTTGATTAATTCATTTAAAACGGTTTTTTATTAGACTTATTCAAAACTAAAAAGTAAATTTATAGATTTTGAACATATCCATATGTATTCTAAAATATTAATTTTCCTGTTTAACAGCAGGTTTCAAGAATCCTAGTACAATTGCTGAAACAATACTTCCAATAACAACTGCTAACAAATATAGCAAGAAATTGTTACTTAATGCCATTACTAGAATTCCACCATGAGGTGCAGGGATTTTTATACTAAATAGGCCTGTTAACGCTCCTGCTATTGCTGATCCGATAACACTCGCTGGAATAACTCTTGTTGGATCTGCAGCTGCATAAGGAATCGCACCTTCTGTAATGAATGAGAATCCCATAATGTAGTTTGTAAGTCCAGCTTCTCTTTCTTCTGCTGTAAATTTATTTTTAAAAATTGTTGAGGCCAATGCAATTGCGATTGGAGGAACCATTCCACCAGCCATAACTGCTGCCATCGGTAAACTTCCGCCTGAAGTCATTGTAGCTGCCAATGTTCCAGAACCAAATACATAAGCCGCTTTATTTACAGGACCTCCCATATCAATAGCCATCATTCCACCAAGAACTGCTCCTAATAAAACTGCACTTGAACCTGACATTCCATTTAACCAGTTATTTAAAGCATTGTTAATTATTGAAGCAAATGGATTTATTACAAGCACCATTCCCACTCCTGTAATTAATACTGACAATACTGGATACAATAGAATCATTTTCAGACCATTTAAAGATCTTGGCATTCCAGATAAACCTTTTACTAATCCTTTTACAACATATCCTGCAAGAAATCCACCAAGCAACGCACCAATAAACCCAGAACCACCAGCAGTTGCAATCGCTCCTGCAACTAATCCTGCCGAAAGTGCCGCTCTCTCACTAATACTGTAAGCAATGTATCCCGCTAAAACTGGTACAAACAATCCAAACGCTTGTCCACCAATATCTTTTAACATTTTAGCCAAAGGTGCTTTTGAACCGTATTCTGCTCCAGCTCCACCATTACCAGACAATGTATCTACTAAAAATGCCAATGCTATCAATATTCCACCACTTATAACTAACGGAAGCATATATGAAACTCCACTTAACAAGTGCTTATAAAGTCCTTTTTTCTCTGACGAAGCCGATGAATCAGATGAAGCTGCTGAAGAACCGCTTGCATGGAAAATTGGAGCTTGCCCGTCCAGTACTTTTTGAATCAGTTCCTTCGCATTATTGATTCCTTCTTTTGCTTCTACTTGAATTAAAGGTTTTCCGTCAAATCTGTCAACTTCAATGTTTCTGTTAATTGCTAAAATTACACCTTTTGCTTCTTTTATATCTTCAGTTGTCAAAATATCTTTTCTTCCATCAGCACCGTTTGTTTCTACTTTAATTTTTACTCCCATTTCTTCCGCCGCTTTTTTAAGTGCCGCCGCTGCCATATATGTATGAGCAATTCCTGTTGGACAAGCTGTTGCCGCAATTATGTAAGGCACATCTCCTGATGTTGTGGGTATTGCTGTTTCAATTGTTTTTTTCTCTTTTTTTTCAACATTTTCTTCAGGAAATTTTTCAGCTTCTGTCTTATTGATAATTTCTATCACTTCATCAGCTGTTGCTGCATTTTCAAGAGCTTCCTTGAAATCGTCGTCCAGCAATAATTGAGATAATTTTGCAAGTGTCTCAATATGAGTGTTGTTTGCACCATCTGGAGCGGCAATCATAAAGAATAATGTTGCAGGTTCTCCATCTAACGAATCATAGTCAATTCCTTCAGGCTTTCTTCCCATTGCAAGAGCAGGTTTTTTCACATACTTTGTTTTCGCATGTGGAATTGCAATTCCTTCACCAATTCCAGTTGAGCTTTGCTCTTCACGTGCCATTAATGCTTTTACATATCCGTCATAATCATTTAAGACACCAGTTTTTTCATGTAATCTGGCAAGTTCTTTAATAATATCTACTTTGTTTGTAGATTTTATGTCCAGATTTATTCTATCTTTAATCAGTAAATCTGATATTTTCATTTTTACACCATCCTTATTTATTTTATTTTTTAAATATATTTTTTTCACATAATAAAACCACTTTAAAATTCGATTCAAAAATTATCACTATTTTATTCAAACCAAAATTTGACTTTTATTAGGCTGTGTCTGAAAACTCAAAATCTATGTTATTTTTAATGTTTTTTTGATTTTATAAATTATACAAATCACGATAAAATAAGTATTTATTATTTTTGATTTTGGAAAAATTTGTTAAAAATTCATCATTTTGAGAGTTTTCAGACACGCCCTAATTTAAATTTATTTAAAAAGTTTCTTTTGAAATTTCAATTTCGTCATATAATCTGTTTACCAAGTTTTTTTCTGCAAGTCCATAAGAATAAGCTGTCGCACTTCCTGAAGCAACTGCTAGTCTAAATGAATCTTCTGGAGAAAGCCCTTTTACAAATCCAGCAATAAATCCCGCAACCATTGAATCCCCAGCTCCAATTGAGTTAATCAGTTGTCCTTTTGGAACGGATGCTTCTAGCGCAAAGTCTTTATTTACAAGCAATGCTCCTTCACCACCTCTGGAAAGAATAACATTTTTAACACCTTTGTCCAAAAAGAATTTACACTTTTCTATAATTTCAGTTTTTGTTTCCAATTTTTCATTAAACATTTCTCTTAATTCGTGAATATTTGGTTTTACAAAAAGGTTATTGTGAATGTTATCTTGTAGTAAGTTTCCTCTTGTATCAAGTATAATTTCTACATTGGTTTTTACATTTTCTGATAATTCCTTGTAAATTTTGCTACTAATTGAAGATGGGATGCTTCCAGATAATACAAGTATATCACCATCTTTTAAATCTGAAATTTTATTAGTTAATTCTTGTAATTTTTCAGCTGTGATTTCTGGCGAAACTCCTGTAAGCTCTGTTTCCTTGTCATTTCCATTAATTTTTACATTAATTCTAGTATTTCCTTCAAGTTCCACAAATTCAGACTTTATATTATCCTTTTTCAAGTCCCTGATAATAAAATCTCCAACAAATCCAGCTACAAAGCCAATTGCTGTAGATTCCACATCCAAATTTTTCAATACCTTTGAAACGTTAATTCCTTTTCCACCTGCTCTGTAATTTACTTCGTGAGCAAGATTCAAATGTTCAGCCTGCAAATCGTCCTTAAGATACATATCATAATCCAACGCCGGATTCAATGTCAATGTGTAAATCATCTCGTTCTCCTCCTTAAATTTAACTATATTTCTAAATATTATTTCCACTTCCACTATATATTTATAACATTAGAAAGTTTAAAAGTCAAACATTATTAGTAACATTTTTAACCTTTTAATATTTAAAAAAAGCTGGACTTTTTATCCAGCATTTACCAATTTTGTTCAATTTATTTTTTATCTGTTTTAGAAAGCTCTGAAAATGCACTAACCATTCCAGCTAGATTTTGTAATTCACTTGGAATAATAATTTTTGTAGCTTTTCCATCTGCTACTTTTTCAAATGTTTCCATTCCTTTTAGTGATAATACTGCTTTTGTCGGTGCAGCCTCATTTAATAATCTTAATGCTTCTGCCTGAGCTTTTTGAACTGACAAGATAGCTTCTGCACGTCCTTCGGCTTCTTTTATCTGTTCTTCCTTTCTAGCTTCCGCCCTTAAAATTGCAGCTTGCTTTTCACCTTCTGCAACAAGTATTGCAGCTTGTCTTTTTGCCTGTGCTTCCAAGATGTTTGCTCTTTTTTCACGTTCTGCTTTCATTTCTTTTTCCATTGCTACACGAATATCGGCTGGTGGCAAAATACTTTTTAATTCCACACGGTTTACCTTTATTCCCCACGGATCTGTCGCGTCATCCAGTTCCTGACGCATCTTTGTATTAATAATATCTCTTGAAGTCAAAGTCTGATCAACTGTCATATCTCCAATAATATTTCTTAAAGTTGTAGCCGTTAAGTTTTCAATTGCTGAAAGTGGACGTTCCACTCCGTAAGTATATAATTTTGGATCAGTTATTTGAAAATAAACAACTGTGTCAATTTGCATTGTGGCATTGTCTTTTGTAATAACTGGCTGAGGCGGAAAATCCACAACTTGTTCCTTTAGCGACACGCTTCTTGCAACTCTATCAAAGAATGGATTTAAGAAACTTAGTCCAGAACTTAAGGATCTATCATATTTTCCCAATCTTTCAACTATAAGTACACGCGATTCCGGCACAATTTTTACAGCCTTTAAAATGTAGATTGATGTAATTACAATAAGAACAACAACTAATGGTAAAGCCCACATAACACTACCTCCTGTTTTTTTTATTTAAAAATTAATATTTTCTTTCCAGAATTATTTTATTTCCTCTAAATTCTCTAATTTTTACAACTTCTCCAGCTGAAAAAATTTCTTCACTTATTCCTGTCCAGATGGAACCTTTAAAT
>CAUUWI010000072.1:0-6939 GCA_963548925.1 uncultured Leptotrichia sp.
ACAAATTTTTCAAATTCATCATACTTTTCATCTTCATAAAGCATATCAATCTTGTTAGCCACAACAATTTGAGGTTTATTTGCCAATTTTTCACTATAATTTTTTAATTCATGGTTTATTTTTACAAAATCCTCCTCTGGATTACGCCCATCCAGTCCCGAAATATCCACAATGTGAATAATCAGCTTACATCTTTCAATATGCTTTAGGAATCTATCTCCAAGTCCGACTCCCTCGTGAGCGCCTTCAATAAGCCCTGGCACATCAGCCACCACGAAACTTTCCTCATCTCCCATTCTAACAACTCCCAATTTAGGCTTTAATGTCGTAAAATGGTAACTTGCAACTTTTGATTTGGCAGCCGACACTTTATTAATGAAACTTGATTTTCCAACGCTTGGATAACCTACAAGAGCCACATCTGCAAGCAGTTTTAATTCCAGCTTTATTTTTAATTCTACTCCTTCACGTCCGCTTTCTGCTATTCTTGGAGCTTTTTTCACTGATGATTTAAAATGGATATTTCCACGTCCGCCATCTCCTCCTTTTAAAAATATTACTTTTTCATTTGGATTGTCCAAGTCAAGCAGCAGCTTATTTGTTTCAAAATCCCTAATCATCGTTCCAACTGGAACTTTTATAATCAAGTCTTCCCCTGATTTTCCAGTAGAACGTGCAGCAGAACCCTTTGTCCCGTCTTGTGCCTTAAATTTTTTACTGCTCTTAAAATCCACAAGTGTGTTAATATTTGGATCAGCGATAAAGACGATATCTCCTCCTTTTCCGCCATCTCCACCGTCAGGCCCTCCAAACTGAACAAATTTTTCGCGTCTGAATGTAGCCGCTCCATCTCCTCCTTTTCCAGAAATTACTGTAATTACACTTTCATCAATAAACATCTCATCATCCTTTTCTTTTTTATGCTTTTTACTAACTCTTGAATTTAGTTTTAAAATGATTTTTTACTATAAATTTTTTAAACATTATTTGCTTTTTGTTTTATTTGTTGCAGCTGCCTTTTTCTCTTTTCTATAATTCCAAGGTTCCACATATCCTTTTTTTCCAAATAATCCCAACTTGTTCTTCTGAGCATTTTCTTGGTAAGCTTGCATTCTATTATCTTTTTTATCATATTGCTGATACCACCATGCATTTCCGTTTTTTACCATTTCTTCATTTACATTTTTCCCATCGACATAAACAACGGCCACTATTCTGCCATATCTATCCCTATTTTTCTCCTCAATCTCAAGCGTCTTTCCGCTCACTAGCTTTTCCAACGCCTGCTTGCTCTCAATCCCATAATCCTGCGTCTTTTCAGGAGCATCAATTCCAAACATCCTGATTTTTATAACTTCTCCAGCAAACTTTCCATTTTCTACTTTCTGAACATTCATAGTATCGCCATCGCTGACTTTTATAGCCTGATAACCTTTCAGAATAGTTGGATTCTGCACAGTTTTAGCATTTGAAGAGTTATTTTTTGTACTTCTTGCAGCCGCATTTTTCTTGGAATGGCTTGTTGCTGATCTTTTCTTGCTCGATTTTGAATTTGCTCCATTGTATGCAAATCCAAATATTGCCAATAACACTGTAATTATTGCGGCAATTAGTTTTTTGTTTCCATTTTTTGAACGTCTTCCGGTTCTTTTTCTTCTCGCTGCCATCTATTTTCCCTTTATTTTTTATTTTTCCAACGCCTGTTTAAAATCTTCAATCAAATCATCAATATTCTCAAATCCAACTGCAACTCTTATCAATGAAGCTGTAAATCCTCTAGCTTCTTTTTCCTCGTCAGGCATGTCAGCATGAGTTATTGTACTTGGATGAGTTACCAGCGTTTCCGCTCCACCAAGACTTGCCGCAAATAATGCCACATTCAGACTTTCAAAAAATATTTTTACTTTTGAATCATCCTTTAAAGTGAATGAAAATACTGAACCTCCACCTGCTGCTTGACTTTCATGAATTTTTTTACCTTTATTTGTATCTAAAGTTGGATAGTAAATTTTATCAACTGCATCATGATTTTGAAAAAATTCTATCAGTTTTTCGGTATTTTTCTGTGATTCTTCCACTCTAAGTTTCAATGTTTTCAAACTTCTCATCAAGAGCCAGCTGTCAATCGGAGAAATCAAAGCTCCAGCTGTAACCTGTGAAAATTCAATTTTTTCTGCAAGTTCCTCATCATTTGTAATCGCAACCCCAGCCAGTAAGTCATGATGTCCAGACAAAAACTTAGTTGCACTGTGAACTACAATGTCAATTCCCAAATCAAGAGGTTTTTGCAAGTACGGTGTCATAAAAGTATTATCCGCAATTGTTATCAAGTTGTGATGTTTTGCAATTTCTACGACTCCTCTTATGTCTGTTACATCTAACAATGGATTTGAAGGAGTTTCAATGAAAATAGCTTTTGTATTTTCCTTAATTGCATTTCGGATATTTCCTAAGTCAGTTGTATCAACAAATGTATATTCCACTCCAAATTTTGAATAAATATCGTGAATAATTCTATAAGTTCCGCCATAAATATCCTGTCCCAAAATAATATGGTCTCCAACCGAAAACATTGTAAATACAGAAGTTATAGTTGCCATTCCCGATGAAAAGGCGTATCCGTATTTCCCATTTTCTAAAGCTGCAAGAATTTCTTCAAGTTCACTTCTCGTAGGAGCTGAAACTCTAGCATATCCAAATTCCTGCTCCACTCCAAATTCTACAATAGGAAAAGTTGAGGCAACACTTATATTCGTTCCCCATAATCTCTTCTTTTTTTCTTTTCTTATCCCGTGTATTGTTTTTGTTTCAAATCTCATAACACTCTCATACTCCATTTCTTTTTTTATTTTTAACAACTTATCTTTTAATATTCTAATTCCGAACATTTATTTTTTATTTTACATATCTTTTTATTCAAACTATATTATATATAATTAAATTTAAAAAAATAAAAGCATAAAACTAAAGAAAAAAACAATTATTAATTAAAATATTCCAAAATAAAATCTTAACCTAAGTGTTTAAAGATAAATTTTTAAAATAAATTATCAAATAAATCTATTAAATCTATAAATTTTTTATAATAATTTATGTGGTATTTTTATTATTTTCTCAAAAGCAATTCTCTTTTCGCCAACATCAGGCTCTTTATCCAGATAAATCACTCCGCAATAACTAAACTCATTTTTACCAAGTAATTTCTTCATCGGCTCATTATTTTCATGTGTATCCGCTTTCAAACTGAGTATCTTCTTTTCCACACAAACTTTTTCCGAAAATTCCATAATTTTTGAGGCAAGCCCCCTATTTTTCACATCCGTATCAACTGCCATCCTATGAATTACCATATAATCATCATCGGTTATCCATTTTCCTTCAATTTTAGAATACGGCACTTCTTTTTCAGGTGACAAAACAATTGTTCCTACAATTTTTGATTTTAATTCATTTCCATTTTTTTCAATATTTTCAAGAACATAACTAATTCCCAAATTTATATCATTTTCAATAATTTTTCTATCTGGATACCCATTTTGCCACTGATTTAATCCAAGTTTTTTTAATTTAACTTTCGCCTTTTCAATTACTTCCAAAATCTTATCCACATCATCATAAGTCGATTTTCTAAAATTCACAAAAACTCCTCCCTTCCACAACATAAGATTTCCCTTTATGAAATTCTATATTTGCCAGTCAATTTCCTCTTTCCCCAACTCTTTCAAAATGTCATTAGCTTTCTTAAAATGCCCACATCCAAAAAATCCACGGCTTGCAGACAACGGGCTTGGATGAACACTTTCCAGAATGTAGTGCTTGTTTGTATCGATAAAGGCTTTCTTGTTTTTGGCATTATTTCCCCAAAGTATGAAAATTATTGGTTCTTCACGATTATTCAAATATTTTATCACATTATCTGTAAAAATTTCCCAGCCTATTTTTGAATGTGAGTTGGCATTTCCAGCAACCACGGTAAGTGCTGTATTTAAAAGTAGCACTCCCTGTTTTGCCCAGCTTTCAAGAAATCCATTTTTACTCATTTTATAACCAAATTCATTTTCAATTTCCTTATAAATATTCTTTAAAGAAGGTGGTAAGGCAACTCCCTGCTTTACAGAAAATGCCAGTCCATGTGCCTGATTTTCGCCATGATATGGATCCTGCCCTAGAATTACAACTTTGCAGTCCTTATAGCTTGTCAGCTTAAACGCAGAAAAAATTTCATATTTATCTGGATAAATCGTTTTTGTTTTATATTCTTTTACTAAAAATTTTCTTAAATTTAAATAATAGTCTTTTTCAAATTCCTTTTCTTTCTCAAAAATTTCATCCCAGTCATTTCCGATATTAACCATTTCCCAATTATTCCTTTCCTTAAAATTATTTTATTTCGTAGTCAAAACCTTTTTAACTTACAAAAGAATTATAAAATCTTTCACTGTTCATTTTTATTAAGTACAATTGAATCAGTTACAGCCACATCTAATCTCTAAACTGTATGTTTATCGCTTCTTTCCCAATTTCAAGATGAACCATTTCCACTTGTGCATTTTCAAAAATCCTTCTCGAAGCCTTTGTTGAATCAAGCGACTTATGCTTATCAGAAAAGTATATCACTTTTTTTATTCCCGACTGGACAATCGCCTTCGCACACTCATTGCAAGGAAAATGTGTCACATAAATAGTACAATTTTTGAGCGATTTTATACTATTAAGAATAGCATTAAGTTCAGCATGCACAACATAAGGATATTTCGTATCCAAAAACTCCCCGTCCTTATCCCAAGGCATACTGTCATCTGAACTTCCCATAGGAAACCCGTTATATCCAATTCCTATTATTTTTTTATCTTCGTCAATAATACAAGCTCCCACCTGTGTAGATGGATCCTTGCTTCTCATTCCAGACAAAAATGCAATTCCCATAAAATATTCATCCCACGATAAATAATTTTCTCTTTTAGACATTTTTATACCTCGCTTTCTAAAATATCCAATATTTTAAAAATATTACTTCCAATACTTACATTTTCAGGTTCTTCAATCCTTAAATATTTTTCAATTGATTCTTTCATTATAAATTTTTCAGCAATTTTAACCTTTTCCTTTTTATTTTTAACTTTATTATCAATTTTTAAAATCATTTCAATATTTTCGTTATTTTTTATCAATTTATATTTATTTCTTTGAATAAATTTCTTTATATCAACTAAATCTGTTTAATTTGTTTATCTTTTTTATTATAATTATATTTCCCATCAAGAATAATCCACTCTAATTTAATTTCTTTCTTCAATTTTTCAGATTCCACATAATACTTGACAATTTTATCAACATATATTTTATCTGAATTTCCCTCAACCAAAAATAGCCACAGTTTCATAACTCCTCCTTAATTCTTCTCTTCAGATATATTAAATATTTCAAAAAAATCATAATATTCAATATTATATGGCATATTGGGTAACATTCCCTCCAAGTACTGCTTTCTTGGAGAATAATTTCCATTTTTTATCCAAGGCTTTATTTCCTGATATTCAGTCATAAAATCTATCGAATTTTTATATTTTTTTAAAGTATCCAAAATACTTGTATTATGAGCCGTAAACGTAAACTGTCCTTTTCCATTTTCAGCAAAAAACTCAATCAATTTATTCAAATATAAATCATGAATACTCATATCTATTTCATCAACAAACACAATTCCACCATTATTAACTGTATCTAAAACATCAAATAATCTAAACAGTGACTTCATTCCCATACTTTCATATTCAAAATTTATCTTGTAATCCTTGTAGTTGAAAACATATTCAATTTCATAATAATTTTCATCAAAATCTTTCTTTTCAAACTCTATTTTATTTAGTTCAGGATTAAATAATTTTAAAAATCTTTCTTTTCTTTTTAGATTTTTATTCAAATTTTCAATTTCTTCTTTTGTTTTAGATAAGATATTTCTTTTTTCCCCTTCTCTATTTACATAGTCAAAATAGACTTTATCAAACCATTTTAAATCTTCAAAATTAATGAAAAGATTTTTATTATGATTATCTTCTAAGTGAGTGAAAATATTAATTTTTAAATACAATACATATAAATATATAAATTCAAATTTTTCTGATTTTAGTTCATTTGTTCCATCTTTTTCAATATTCTTTTCAACATCATCAATAACCAGTTTTATTATACTTTTTCTATCCAGCAAATTCATTGATAACTTTTCTATTTCATCTAAATTTTCAAAATAATTCGACTTACTTTTATTTATCTCTCCATTTTCTATAATTAATGTTTTTAATATTTCTTTTCTATCTAGCTTTTTTTTATTTATTATTTCTTTTGTAATAATAATTTTTCCATTTTTTATTTTCAAATTTATTGAATGTTCAAAAATATGTTTTTTATTATTTTTATCAACAACTAAAAACTCAGCATATAAATAACATTCTTTAAGTTTTTTATTTATTATTTCATTTAGCAAACTGCTTTTTAAAATTAAATAATCACTATCTAATACAATATTTCTTAAAATTTCAATTCCTTTTATAACAGCAGTTTTCCCAATTCCATTCCTTCCAAAAATTCCTTTAACATTATAATTTTCCCTATTAAAATTGCGAATATCCTGCTTATAAAAACTAACTGAAATTGCTTTTTTAATATTTTTTATTCCATTCAATCTAAATTCTAAAAGATAAAAATCCATTTCAAATCACTCCTTTTAAAAAATATACATTTTGTATATTTTAATATAAAAAAGTTAAAAAATCAATACTTTTATCTGATATCATTTGATAATCCATTACTTAACAACCACTTTCTTCTTAACATCTGAAAACTCTATCTCCAACTTATCTTCTCGGCTAAGTTCAATCCCTCTCTTAACAATTTTCCCATTTTTTCGAGTTATCGTGTACCCTTGTTTTAAAATATCAC
>CAUUWI010000073.1:0-6837 GCA_963548925.1 uncultured Leptotrichia sp.
GCTCTGACATAGTTGACGACGGAGTAATCGGATAAATTCCGGCAACTTCCGTAAACGCATATGCTATATGAGCAGCAGCCTGGTTACCATCCATTGTTTTCATATTTTTTGTCATTTTTCCCTCCAAATTAAGAAATCTTATAATTTTTTCATTTTTTATTTCATTATAAAATTTCAATTACATATATATAATTATATATTTTCTAGTACAATTTTGCAATTCTTTTTTAACTTTTCTTTCTATTATTTTTTATTTTTATAAAACAATTTATTATTAATAAATATTTCCCCTATAATTTTAAGGGCATGGTGTTTGATACCCTGGCGTTAGAAAAATCAAAATATATGGTGAAAAAAGTTTGCTTATTTATCAAATATAGTATATAATATATTGAAATAACTTCAAAATTGAGATTAGAAATAAAATTCAATTTTTTAGTAAAAAAATAAAAAACAAAATTTTTGAGGTGATTATAAAAATGAGAAAATTAACGGTATTTTTTATGGCATTAATTTTATTTAATCTGTCATTTACAAAAGAGAAGATTGACACAACTTTCACGTTTCAGGAATTTTCCCCAATGTCTGAAAGTTCAATAAAAATTACAGAAAGAACAAAAACTTTAGGAATGTCTAGAATTTCTTATCCAGCATTTTCAGGAAAAAGTTCCGATGTTGTTAAAAACATGAATAAAGCTATGGAAAAATTTGTTTCAGAATACAAATCCACAAAAAATAAAACATATGTTGGTACTTCTGAAGTTACAGCTAACAACAACACATTCATCAGTGTTTTATTTACATTTGAAGAAAGAGATACTAAAACTGGAAAAAAAACAAAACTTCATGATGCGATTTCATTTAATTTAAAAAATGGAAAGCCATTACTGTTAAAAGATTTATTCGTAGACGGATATAATAATTCATTAAAATCTGCAATTAATGATAAATTTAAACAATTCGGACTTGATCAAGTGGATAAATTTAATGCTATTCCAAAGAGACAAAGTTTTTATTTGAATAACGATTCTCTGGTTTTAATTTATAGTAAAGGAGAAGGCTCAAATTTTGCTGATGGAGAAACATTTATTCCACTTATTCTAGGAGAGTTAGTAGGAATTTTAAAATAAAAATATATAAATAAAAATAAAACATGATTTGATAACTTGAAAATGTAAATTAGAAAGTTTGAGATCATGTTTTTTTATACAATTCTTATTAATAATATTACCCATTTAAATAGTAGAAATCAGAAAATTCATGGAATTAAAGCTTTTTTACAAGATTATGCCATTATACAATCTATGTAACTATAAAAAAAGATAAATTTACTTTCCTTATAAATAAAAAAGCAATGAAACTCATAAAAAATCTCATTGCTCTTAAATAATTTTTTAAAACTTTAGAAAAACTATTTCAATTTTAAAAATAAAAATTTTAGTATAAATTTAATTTGTATGTTAAATAATACAATGGCTTATTTTTATTTTGTACTGCGAAATCATATTCATCAAATACTTTTTTTGCCTGTGGAATATTTTTTTTCATTTGTTCAGATAAACTGAATTTTTGAGTAATCATATTTGCAAGGGATTTTAGTTTTTGACCAAAATCTTCTTCCAGATAGATATTCTCCACAGCATAATTATTACGCAAACGCAAATCTTTCGCCATAATTTTTATAACTTCATCAAGGCTTGCAATTCCGTCAATTAAATTTATATTTTTAGCTTCATCTCCAAGCCAAATTTTACCTTGTGCATAAGTCTCAAGCGTATTTTCGTCCAATTTACGATTTTTAGAAACACGTGATTTAAATTCCTTATATGTTTCTTGCATTGATTGACTAATTTTTGTACGAGATTCTTCAGATAAAGGTGCAAAGCTGTCATTAATGTCAGAGTATCTTCCTTTTGATATTGAATTTGAATGAATTCCGTATTTATTCTGTGTATTGTAAAGTTTTGGAATCATTGAGACTACACCGATTGAACCTGTAATTGTGGCATTGTTTGCAAATACTTTGTTCCCAGCCATTGATATATAGTAACCTCCTGATGCTGTTGTATCAGACATCGACACATAAATTGGAATTTTTAATTTTACAAGTTCCTGATAAATTATTTCAGAAGCAAGGGCCGAACCTCCGCCTGAATTAACACGAAGTACGATACCTTTTAAATTTTTAGTCTGCATAGCTTTTTCTACTTTTTGAAGAATATTGTCAGGAGTAATTACACCTTCTGTAATATCACTTGAATCGTATAAAATCGAGCCTTCAGCATAAATCACGGCTATAGTTCCATTTCTAGGATTTCCAGTTCTTTCATCCTTTACCATTTTTTCGTAATAATCAAAAATATCTGCAACATTCTTTTCGTGAATATTTAAACGTTTTATAAAATCGGAAAAATGTTCCAGCTTGTCAACTAGCCTTTTATCACGTGCCGCAAATGGTGTTAAATTCGTATCATTTCCATTTACAATATCATTGTTTAAGATATTTTTGTCAATTTTACGCTTCTTTGAAACATCAGTAATAAATTTATTATACCTATTTTCCAAAATTCTAGTTAATTCAGAACGTAATTCAGGAGTCATGTCATTTCCAACATATTCTTCCCCGTATGATTTAAAGTTTCCAATACGGACAACTTCCATATTCACCCCAAGTTTATCAAGTAGACCTCTATAATAAAGATCTGAATAATGGTATCCAGTTAAATCAAGACTTGCCGATGTGGATGGCACCATGACTACTTCATCTGCAATGGATGCCAGTTTATAATTGGAATTTGTGATATAGGATCCAAAGGCATAGATTTTTTTATTGTTTGATTTTAATTCTTCAAATTTTTTAGATAATTCTTCGATTTTTGCCGATGATAAGTCTATATTGTCTAAGGCGATAATCACTCCTTTTACTTCCGTGTTATTTTTTATATTATCTAGACTATTCAGGACATCCATATAAGAAAAGTTTTTTTCTTCCGAGAGGAAATCGGAACCTAAAATTTTATCTTCGTTAATATCTGAAACATTAAAAAGTATATATTCATAATTTTTTTTAGATTCATCATCTTCAAATTCTGAATTAAAAATTATTATAGAAAATATTCCAATAGTAAAAATTAAGAATATAAATAACGATAATTTTAGAAAAAACGAGTATATTTCTTTTAGTGTGAATATTAAAGCTTTTTTCAAAAAATCTACAAATTTCATTTTTTATTTTCCTCCTCATATTAATTTTAAATAGGTAATTCAAATTATATCATTTTAGTTAATAAATAGCAATAAATAATAAAAAACAGTTTTGTGTGATTTTATCAGAATTAAGATAATGAAAATATAATTGACTTTTTTTATAACAAGTGTTACAATACAGTGAAAAATTTGAGGATTATTTTATGAATTATTTGTATAGTAAAACCACTTTAAAACAGAACTTAAAAGTTATGACTATGTTACTCAAACCCTAAGTTTATTTAATTTTACCAGTTCAATATTAAAGGGTTCGAGTATATATTTAATTCATAAAATGTTTGATTAAAAATAAAATTTATGGAGGTTTTCTTATGAAACAGAACACATTAATTAACAACATTGTTAAAACTGAAACAAAAGAACTGGAAATTTTAAAAAATGTTCTTCTAGTATTAGGTGGAGTTGCATTTTTATCAATAATGTCCCAAATCTTACTTCCACTTCCTTATACTCCTGTACCAATTTCACTGGGAACATTTGGAGTAACATTAATGGCATTATTATATGGAAGAAAATTAGGAACTGCTACTATACTTTCCTATGTTGCGGCAGGTAGCTTGGGAGCTCCTATTTTTGCTGGCGGTAAGGCAGGTTCACTGTTTTCACCAACTGGTGGATATATTTTAGGCTACATCATATCTGCAATGATTTTAGGATATTTAGCGGACAAAGGAGTTACAAAATCCTATTTAAAAACAATTCTTTCATTAATGCTTTCAAGCACTATTATTTTGACATTGGGTGCATTGCAATTATCATTATTTGTAACTGGGAAAAATGTGTTTGCAATCGGTGTATTGCCTTTCCTTCCTGGAGATGCGTTAAAATCAACTGCAGTAACACTTTTACTTCCAACATTGTGGAAATTTATTCCTAAGAATGAAAAATAATTGAAAATTATCTGATGAAAAGAATTAAATTGAAAGATGTTTAAATAAAAAACTCAGATAAGTCTATAAAATATAGTCTGTCTGAGTTTAAAATATTTTATTTTTTATAGCGAACAGTATTATACAGATGTGCTTTTTTTATAAATTACACAACCTTGTTCATTTTTTTTACAGCTTTCTCAAATTCTTCTCGTGAAATATTAAATGAATTAAGAGCCTTCAAAAGCTGTTTCGCATTATAATACCCAATTTTCAAAATATCTCCAAGCATTACTCTACGTTCCTTTGCGTTACTTCCAGAAACAAATCCATTATCGATCAAATCACTAATATTAAATCTATCTTCAACATTTTGATTAGCTGTAATAATATTTTTTAATGCCTCTAAAATTACTTCGTCACTAGCATTTTCCACTCCAATATTGTCATTTTTAATTGCATCTTTTTGACTCACAAAAGCGTGTTTTATATTCGGAATATACTTTTTTAACGTATCACGAATTTTTTTCCCTGCAAAATCAGGATCTGTGAATAAAATTAAATCGTTATCTTTTGACAATTCAACCATTTTATTTATTGTTTTCTTAGATAATGCGGAAAAGCCGTTTAAGGCGATGATATGTGCATCTACAACTCGTTTTATGGCTGTTACGTCATCTCGTCCCTCGACTACTATAATTTCGTTTATTTTTAGTTTTTCTTTTTGTTTATTTGGCTCTTTTTTCATTTAATATTTCCTTTTGTTTTTTATTTTTTATTTAATGTTATAATCTTCCATGACTTTTAGCAATAATTCCCAAGTTTTACCAACTGACTCTATTTCCATTCTTTCTTCTGGAGTGTGAGCACCGTAAATATTAGGTCCAATTGAAACAATATCAACATTTTCCATATTGTTGTCAAAAATTCCGCATTCCAGTCCAGCGTGAATTGCTTTAATTTCAGCATCCTTCCCTGTTATTTTCTTGAATGAATTTACTACAATATCACGAATTTTCGAATCTTTTCGATATTCCCAGGATGGATATGGAGAATTTATTTTTACTGCTACTCCGTATTTTTCAGAAAGTCCCTTCACATCATTTAGTAATTTTTCAAGCGATTTATTTACCGAACTTCTTGGCAATGCCTGAATTTTTATCACGATTTTTCCATCTTTATTTTCAGTTTTTATAACTCCCAAATTTATTGAAGTTTCCACAAGCCCCTCAATATCCTTGCTCATTGAAATAACTCCATTTGGAAATTCGTGGAAAAATGAAATAACGGCATTTGTGTTAGAAATTGACAATTTCCTTTGATTTTTAAATTCCTCTTTTTTTATTTCCTTCACTTCAATAACTGGATTTTTGTCAATGATTTTAAAATCCTTTGTTATATTTTCAAAAGCCAATTTTGCCAATCTTTCAAAATCGCTGACTTTTTCATCTTCAAGTTTCACAGCCAGCACCGCCACAGCCTCTCTCGGTATCGCATTAGTCTTTTCCCCACCAT
Organism: uncultured Leptotrichia sp.; assembly: GCA_963548925.1. GTDB lineage: Bacteria > Fusobacteriota > Fusobacteriia > Fusobacteriales > Leptotrichiaceae > Leptotrichia. Next base: position 5,652 of record CAUUWI010000073.1, read on the forward strand.
CAATATCCATTATTGAAAGCGTATATTTTTTATTTAAATGATTCAGGACTTCCGCCAAGATTTTATTTGAATTTCCAAGCCCCAAATGAATTTCAGCTCCTGAATGCCCACCTAGAAGCCCTTTTACATCAACACTTATCACGGTATCATCAGCTTCAAGTTTTTCTGTATCAAAGTTAAATTTGTTAAAAATTCTCGCACCACCTGCACTGCTCACATAAACTTGCCCATATTCTTCAGTATCCAAGTTTATAAGTGTCTTTCCAGAAAAAATGCCAAAGTCAAGGTTATTGACTCCACTCATTCCATCTTCCTCATCAGTTGTGATGATGATTTCAAGTGCTGGATGTTTCAAGTCATTGCTGTCAAGTATCGCAAGTGCATAAGCCACAGCAATTCCATTGTCCGCTCCAAGTGTCGTTCCATTTGCCTTCAAGTATCCATCTTCCACAACAAGCTTAATTCCTTGAGTTTCAAAATCAAACTGTGTATTTTTATTTTTTTCCCAAACCATATCCATATGCCCTTGTAGAATAAGTGGCGAATATTCCTCATATCCATCTGTTGCAGGTTTTCTTATCAATACATTTAATGCCTTGTCCTGAATAACTTCAAGATCTCTTTCCTTTGCAAATTCTACTATCCAGTCACTAATCTTTTTTTCTTTTCTTGAACCTCTCGGTATTTTTGAAATTTCACTAAAATAGTGAAAAACTTTTTTAGGATATAAATTTTCTATTTTCATTTTCATTTTCATTTTCCTTTCTGCTATTAACAAGTGAAAAATCTCTTGTTTACAAAATATTTTCCAGTAATTCTTCAAGTTCAGTCATTTCTCTTTGTGTCAAATCATAACCACTCTTTAATTTTTTCAAAAGTCGATTATCAGAGCCAACTGAACTACGTTCCAAAATTTTTATAATTAATCTTTTATAAAATTCCACCATTTTTCTCCCTTTAGTTTTTTATTTTTATAATTGTATCGCTGTTTCCAACGCCACTTCTATCATCTCATTAAAAGTAGTTTGTCTTTCTTCAGCACTTGTAACCTCATGAGTAATGAATGAATCACTGATTGTAAGCAATGTCAAGGCATTAGCTCCTAATTTTGCTGCTGTTGTATAAAGCTGTGCTGTTTCCATTTCCACACATAATACTCCAAATTCAGCCCATTTTTTCCAAGCAT
>CAUUWI010000074.1:0-6790 GCA_963548925.1 uncultured Leptotrichia sp.
ATTCATTTTCTAATGATTTTTTTGTTCTTCCTTCTTCCAGCAATTCTAAAATTAATATTTTAAATTCATCTGTGTACCTTTTACTTCTCTTGTTCATAATCAAATTCCTCTCCTTAACTATATTTTAACAAATAGAAAACTAGTTTTCAAATTATTTGTCCAAGATTTTGGGTACACTCCAGTAGCTCTTGCATTACCAATGCTCACCGGATCAGGAACCACTTCAGCGAAGATGTTTACGTTAAAGGAGACTAGAAGCACAAAGGCTGCTAATTTTTTAACCAAGTTTTCACTGAAATATTCCCTTAGAGTTTTTTTGTCCATAACTTTTTCCTCCAGACTATATATTAATTTATTTCGACCGCGGTCGAAATACAAACATTTTTCAATATTTTACGGTAAAACAGCCTTAAATTAAAAAAGCTGCTTTACTATGAAATATTGCAGAAAACTCAAATTTCTCATAGGTTAGTACAAGAAATTTGAGCCTGTTTTTTTTAATTATATTTTTTACCAAACATATTTTTTATCATAGCCATTACCATTATCTACCCAATAGTAAAACAAAATTGTGAAATCTTTTTGATTATAATATGGCTTTATTTCATCTCTGATTTTTTCAATTTTTTCTTTTGAAAAATAACCTACATAAATTGTTATAATAGGATGAATATTATTAAATTTCATAAACTCATACCAGTCTATCTCCTCAAAATTTCTAGGCTTTGAAAAATATTCCTCTAATTTTTTGCCATACATTTTCAGCCTTTCTACTTTCCCTTCGACTATTTGGTTTCCACATTCTTCATCTATTACTGTTAGTACTGTATTTTTACTTATCAAATTTTTTTCAAAACTTTCATCATTCCATTCTTTGAGCATTGTGCCACATAACCATGTTCTTCTAGGAACTCCAACTGGTATTTTTTCATCATATTTTATTCCATGTTTTTTTAATATTTTTTCTATCTTTTCAAAATCATTTCCTTTAGATTTATCGTATATGAGACTGCTCCATAAATACGGCCTTAATCCATAGTAATCAATAATTTCAAGTAATAATCTTGATTTTGTTGTTTTATTAAAAAATGGAATGTCTTTTAAAGTTTCGTATTCAAGAGGCCATATTAACCTATCTCCTCCTTCAAACCGAAATTTTGTTGGAGGATATTCTACATGTATTACATCTCTGTTATAAAAGAATTCTGATTTATAATTAGGAATGTTATAACTATATAAAACATAGGATGGTGGGTTATGTATCAGATTTCCAGCTACAAGCTGTTCTTCTTTTACATAATATGCTCCCTTGTTCATTGTCAAGTTAAATTCTTTTTTAAGCATTTCCATATAGTCATCTAGCATTTTTTCTTCATTCATAGCCGTTACTTCTTCAAAGTCTCTGCAGGAATGAAGACATAACATAGAAAGTATAATTAATAACAATAGTTTTAATCTCAATTCTATTCCACTCCTATCATCTTATGAATATACTGTATTTCTTCAAATACAGCTTTTACATCTGCAGAATGAGTATCTTTTTGATTCGTCATATATACTTTTTCATCTGTATTTTTAATCAAATCTTTTTTCAAAATAATTTTTTGGAATATCATTTTCAAATAACTTCATCATTTTATCATACAACTGTTTTTCTTTTGATGTTAACATCTTCAAACTCTTATAAATTTTCTTATTTTTAGTTATTATAGTAACTACAGAATTATTATCTCCTAAATTATAGTATCCTTCTAATTTAGAACTATTAATATTTTCTAATATTTTATTAATTTCTTCATCCTCATCTAAATATTTATATTTTACTTTTTTATTTATTTTATAATTTGAATCTATCTCAAATAATTCTAATTTATAATAATTTAAATATACCTTCATTATTTTTCCATAAAGAAACTCTGGTTTTTCTATGTGATCTATTTCGTTTTGAGGAAGCAAACTATAATACTCATCTGTTTTATCAAAAAATTTAATTGAATTTTTTTTGTTTTTAGAAATAGAAGAACCTATTTCTGAATTTATCAGTTCCATATCATTTTTAAAATACAATGCTAGTTCTACTATATCTTCATCATTTAGTATTATATTTGAACCACTATACTTTTCCATTGTTGGAACATTTATATTTTTATTTTCTCTTTCTTTTTCATTCCAATACAATTCTAAATTTTTCCATTCTGCTGTACTTTTTCTAAAAATAATACACATAACCAACATTTGTGATACGGCTATTAAAAAAATTATTTTTTTCATAGTTTAACACCACTCCTTATTACAAGTATAACGTGCTCTTAACCGCATTCCATGTTCTTTTCTCAAAATATTTTCAGTTATATCATTCCCTATATTATAAAACCCTAATCCTGATTTAGAAGGTCCTTTAGTTGCTTGCTGTGGCATTTGATAGCCAAGTCCAACTGTTCTATATTCCTCTATTTCCCCTTTGCCGTTAAGCCATGTATCTTTTTTTATATAATTTCCATCTTTGTAGTAATTAATACCTAAAGAATTCCCAGCAAATCTCCCAAAAAAGTAATGATGAACATGTATTAATTCATGTCCTAAAGTAATAAATTTATTATTTCCTTTTTCTAATTCTAATATTTGTTTTTGTTCATTCCACACTCCGTAAGTGTCTACTTTAGACAAATCTATTTTAACATACGCACCATTATTAATTTTCCCAAATACATTTTTAAAAACTCCTACCTGATACCATTTTCTTTCTTGATCTTCTATTTTCCGTGCCATACTTCCTTTTGTACCGAACCACTTATTGGGATCTCTTTGATTAGTTATCCACACTTCTTTTTCAGTTGATATTAAATCTAAAATTAATCTGTCACTTTTACCATAATCTTTTTTATTTCTTTTTATCAACTTATTATCTTTAGTTTTATCATACACTACTTCATAGCAATCTTTTAAAGGGCAAGTTTTAATTATTTTTAATTTATTGTTTGTTATCTTCTGCAGTTCAGTTAATATAGCGTTTCTTTCTTTATCTGTCAGTTTTTTATCTAAAAACATTCTATACTGCATATCACCAAGCCCATACCCATTAAGTCTATCCTTATCTCCATCAGTCATGCTCGACTTCATCAAGTCCACTATTTCACCATCTGTTAGATATCCGCTGTCCTTTATTCCCTTCAGGAAATCTCCGTACACGCCTTCTACATATCTTGCCTGATATTCAGTGTCATCCCCAAGTATCTGATGTGTCAGTTCATGCTGGATTAACTTGTTTAAATCTATTGTGTCATTTGTCAGCCTATCTTTATTTATCCAGATGTAGCCATCTCCTGTAGTTGCAAATCCATCTGCCATCAGACGGTTTAGCTGCTCTTTGGTTAGACTGCTTAAATCCATATCTCCTGTTCCATAGAATCTGACTTTTATTCCTTTTTTCGTTAATCCTCCGAATCTTGATTCCACTTCCTTCTGTATCTGTTCTACAGTTTTTCCTTTAACATCAATAAATCCTATTCTTTCCATCTTCTGTTCTATGCTTTCAGAAATAATATTTTTAATCAGGTTATACTCCCCAGAATTTGATTTTCTAGTTATTACATTTATGATTCCCTGTGTACTTCTTGCTGAATTACCTGCTATATCTCTAAATTTCCCTCTTCCAGCCTCAGTTGCCCAGTATTCTGTAAGCAGATCTACATTTACAGGTTTTAATTCCCTTCCCTCAAACTCCGTTGTCTGTCTGCTAGGATCCCTGTTCACTCCTTCCAGATCCTGGTTCATTGTTACTCCTGCTCCGACAGTTGCAAGTATTTCCCTTGTCTTGTCAGTTTCTCCGTAAGTAAATCCTGTTTTTATTGCTGTTCCTGTTTTTTTAGGGTTCTGTCCGTCTATGTATACCTGATTCCCATTTTTATCCCTTTGGGAATACGATACGTTTGGATAGACTGTCACGTTTATTCCTGCTGTTCTTGACTTGTCAATGTCCTTCAAGTCCTCGTGTTCATAGCCGCCTGAGTTTAATGTGAAGTTTCCGTCAATTAATGAGCCTACCTGTTTTACTGTCCCTTTTACGTCAAGCAATCCTCCTCCTGATGTAAACTCTGTAACGTTTCTTGTTATTCTTTGCTCTACATCAGTTCTTGTATGTCCAGCTGAAATGCTTGAAAGGTTTACTCCATATCCTTTCGGATTGTTCCTGTCAAAGCCTTTGCCTATTCCTGCACTTATTCCTACTGAGTAGCCTCTTCCTTCGGAAGTAAACTCATCCTGAACGCTTTCAACTGTCATTTTTCCTCCAACAGTTCCTGATACGCTTCCAGTCTTAACGTCAACTCCTGTTACCTTGACATCTCCTGCTACATTGTAATGGGAGTTTCCGTTTGTCACATCCTGATTGTTTGCATAGTACACTCCGTTGCTTCTTCCTCTGTACTCGCTTGCATTCACTGAGGCAGTTATGTTTGATGATTTTAGTGGATTGATTGTCCCTTTTCCGTCAGTAAGCCCTCTTGCAAGGCTTATCCCGTATCCTGTGCTGCTTGATGTCTCCCTTATTGTGCTTTTTCCTGCTTCCTTGATAATGCTTCCAGTCAGGTTGTAGACTGTATCTCCATCATTTTGAATATTTAGCCCTCTTGTGTGAAGATTGCTTCCATTGTACTCAACTCCATTTGCAACATACAGGTTGCTTCCCACTGATGTGCTTTCTTCCCTGTGATGGCTAGTTCTGCTGTTGCTGTAGTTTAATGAAATTCCGGATGATACCGGGTTTGTAAACAGTTCCCCGTATGAGGCTAGCGCCTATGCTGCCCTTCTCTGTTTCAGTTACTGCTTCCCCTGCCACGTTCATCCTGTTTGGAACTACTGTCTTTGTTGTTTAAGAATTCGTCATTTATTTTTTTCTAACCCATAAGTTATAATTTCATTTGTTAATCTTAGTTGCTCTTCTTTTTCTAATAAATCAAAATTTCCTGTTTCTAACATATATACTTTATTTTCTTGCAAATCATAAATTACATCATGATCAGATTTCCATTTATTTATATATCTAAGTAAAAAATTTATAAAACTTTCATGATTCCAAACTGATAATACTAATAATGTATTTTTTTTATTTAGAGATTGTATATTATTTATTTCATTATAGGCTTTATATAATATTTTTTCTTTTTTAGTTCTTAAATTTTTTTTAATTAATAAATTTTTTTTAGTATAAAGTATATTTTCTTCATCTAATTTGAATATATTTTTCAAAAATTGTCTTTGATTATCATTCGGATTTTCTGTTCTTAATTTTTTGGAATTAATCTCATAAACATATGTTTTTCCATTTTTTTCACTTCCAGTTGTTAAATACAGATTTTCTGTTTTTTCATCATAATCAAATATTTCAGCATATTCATTTTTTACAATTCTTTCATCATTTTCAAATCCACCTTTTCCATTAAAATTTATATAAAGATTGTTATTTATAATATACTTTATACTGGAAACTCCATTAACTCTATTTCCTATTTTTTCATTTGTATTATTATCAAATATATATTCTTTATCATTAAATTTTTTTAACTTAAAATTTTTATCATAATAATATATTTTTACATTTTGAAATTCAGCTCCCCAGTCTGTATCCTTATAAAATAATACATACAATTTATTATTATTATAATTCAATAAATAAGAAGCTCTATCTTTTAATTTCTCTTTTTTGTTATTTACTATCTTTTTTTTCGATAGCTTTCCATTTTCTGCTTTTATAATAAATAACTCTAATCTATTTTCTGGAAATATTACAGCTCCCTTAGTAAAGTATTCTTTATCAATCTTTTTTATATAATTATAATCATTGTATACTATTTTGGGATGATTGCAAGATAAATTTAAAAATAAAATCACATAGATAATTCCTTTCTTTATCATTTTTTTACCCCTGAGTCCTTCCGTAATTTTTCAATAATCCTATTAATTTCGTTTTGTCTTTCTTGGGAATACCCATTATTTCCTAGTTTTGCACCTTTATATTCATGAATAACGTGTGTTTTTCCTTTTAAAATAGGATTATTTATAGATGATGCTGGAAGAAAATAGGTATGATGCTCTTTTATGTTATCTATAAAATTTCTACTTTTTAAAAATTCTTTTAAACTTAATCCGTGTGCATGATATAATGAATCTAGACCTACAGTTACACAGTTATAAAAAAATAAATTATAAGGTCTTTCTTTGCCTATATATTCGTAATAACTCCCCACACCTTCACTGTTTTTACTGTGTTTTAAATCATATTTAATTACATCTTTCTTAGGCTTTCCTTCAATAAACTTGACAAAATAATCTACAATTCTTTGTTCCCAAGCCTTACTTCCAACTATTTTATGAATTTTTCCTGAACTTGATCCATATCTTCCTAATAGAAAATTTTTTCCACTTGTTATATAGAGTGAACCATATCCTTTTAATTCATAATACGGGATATTTATATCTCCAATTGTAACTTTTTTTTCTTTTAATTTTCCAGGGAAATTCATTCCATCAGGACCAATTGCTGACCAACTATATACTCGACCATTGGGATATCTATCATTTACTATCATAACAGCTACATGTCCAGCCCCCATTATTTTGCTTTCCATCCAATAAACATCATTTTCCCAATCATTTCCCAACTGCCCAGCATTATACGCCAAGTTACTTCCTATCATATAAAGTGGCGTATCTTTTGCTCGCTTGTTAAAGTAGTTTTCAAACTGTTTTCCATAGAAGCTTGCATAGTCCTCTGAGTCTTCTAATCCATTGC
>CAUUWI010000075.1:0-6771 GCA_963548925.1 uncultured Leptotrichia sp.
TAGTTGAAAATGACTATATCTTTGTCAGAATTACTGGCGGACTTTTGTTAAAGCTTGAAGGAAATTACAGTATTCTGGACTTTATGTGTGAATTTAGAAAAAATTCAGAAGTTATCATTGTTTCAAAAAATAAAAAAGGTGTGCTTAATCAGATTTTATTGACAGTTGATCTATTAAAAAAATCAGACTTGAACTTGAAGGAAATTGTTTATAAGAATGGGACTAGTAATACTGGGGAAGAGAAAGAAGAAAATGGTGTTATTGAGAAAATATCGAAAATAACGGAAGTGAAATATAGAGAATTGTAAAAAATAATGAGAAAAAAGGAGAAATATGAGCAGTATTTTAGATGAATTAAATGAAGAGCAGAGAAAAGCTGCGGAAAAAATAGAAGGGCCTGTATTGATACTGGCTGGAGCGGGAAGCGGTAAAACACGGACAGTTACTTATAGAATTGCACACATGGTGAAAGAGATAGGGATTTCGCCACTTAATATTCTTGCACTTACTTTTACGAATAAGGCGGCAAGGGAGATGAAGGAAAGGGCTACGGCACTTATTGGACATGAGGCGAATAATCTTGTGGTTTCTACATTTCACTCGTTTTCTGTGAGATTACTTAAAACTTATTCTGAAAGAATTGGATATGGACGGAATTTTAATATTTATGATGTGGATGATCAGAAGTCAATTATTACAAAGATAAAAAAGGATATGGGAATTAAGGATAATGACAATGTTCAGCCAGGAAAACTTGCAAATAGAATTAGTAAATTGAAGGAACAGGGGATAGGAATTAAGGAACTTGAACGGGAAATTGATATGAGAATTCCTGCGAACAGGCTTTTTGGCGAGATTTATCAGAAGTATGATGAAGTCTTGAAGGCAAATAATGCGATGGATTTTTCGGATTTGCTTTTGAATGCGAGAAAATTGCTGGATGATGCTTTTGTGCTGGAAAGAATACAGGAAAGGTATAAGTATATTGTGGTGGACGAGTATCAGGATACCAATGATATTCAGTATGAAATGATTAATATGATTGCAGCAAAGTATCGAAACATCTGTGTCGTAGGAGATGAGGATCAGAGTATTTATGCATTTCGTGGGGCAAATATCAATAATATCTTGAACTTTGAGAGAGATTACAAGGAAGCATTTACGGTAAAACTGGAAAGAAATTACCGTTCTACAAAGAAAATACTGGATACAGCCAACGAGCTTATTAAAAATAATAAAAGTTCAAAAGGAAAAACACTTTGGACAGATGGCTCTGATGGAGAAAAAATCAAGATTTATAATGCCATGACTGTTTATGATGAAGCAGATTTTATTGTGACAGAGATGAAGAAAAAGAAAAGAGATGGTGCCGATTATAAGGATATGACGATTTTGTACAGAACGAATGCACAGTCAAGGGTGCTGGAGGAAAAACTGCTGTCGGCAAATATTCCATATAAAATTTACGGTGGGATGCAGTTCTTTCAACGTAAGGAAATAAAGGATATTTTGGCATACTTGAGTCTTTTAAATAATAGAAATGATAATCACAATTTTTATCGTATAATTAATGTTCCAAAACGTTCTATTGGAGAAAATACGCTGGAAAAAATACAGGAAGTTGCAAATGAAAAAAACATTTCGATGCTTGAAGCACTACACTACATTGATGAAATTCCTGTAAGAGCAGCTACAAAACTGGCATTAAAGGAATTTTACAATTTAATGCAAGGTATTTACTCAAGTCTTGAAGAAATGTCAATTAAGGAAATATTTGATGAAATTCTTATACGAACACGCTATATTGACTCAATTGAAGACAATAAGGAAGACAGGGTTAGAAATATTGAGGAATTGTTAAACAGTATTACCGAAATTGAAAAGCAGGATCCGAATATGTCGTTAAATGAATATCTTGATATGATTTCGTTAAGTTCAGCAACTGACGAAATGGAAGATGATGAAAATTATGTAAAACTTATGACAATTCACAGTTCGAAAGGACTGGAATTTGATTATGTCTTTCTTGCGGGAATGGAAGATGGGCTATTTCCATCAATTTCTTTTGACGCTCCTGAAGAAGAGCTGGAAGAAGAGCGTAGACTTTGCTATGTGGCGATAACTCGTGCTAAAAAGGAATTATTTATTTCATATTCATCTTCAAGAAAAATTTGGGGAAAAGATGATAATTTACGTCGTCCATCAAGATTTATCTATGAAATGAAGCAAGATAATCTGGAATATGTTGGTGGAAAATACGAAAGTCTAAAAGGGAAATCTTCAGCTCCAAGAAGTTTTACACCGAAAATAGAAAACTTTAATCCATTTTCTAAGGATAAATTAGGAACTTTTGGTAAAAAATTAAGTAATTCTCAAATAACTTCAAATGTGAATTCTAAATATAAAGTTGGAGATGTTGTTAATCACAAGAAATTTGGACGTGGGAAAATAAAAAAAGTGGATATGAAAAGTATGATTGTGGAATTTATGATTGGTGAGAAGAAAATAGCATTGGTGCTGGCAGATAAAATTTTGAAAAAATAAAAAAATCTTATTACAGTAAAAATCTTTTTGTTTAATTCAAAGAGGTTTTACTGTATTTTTTGCATATTTTCAAAGGGAAAAGAGTTATAATTGAATATACAAATAAAAAAGTATAGGGAAGGAGAGTATGATTTTTACATAACTTGTAATTATCATACAAAACAAAAATGAAAAATTTAATACTATCGACAGATTCTTATAAAATTACACATCCATTTCAATATCCAGAAAATATGACGTATATGCACGATTATATCGAAAGTCGTGGCGGCTTATACGGATATGTAAAATTTTTTGGATTGCAATATTACTTAATGGAATATTTAACAAAAAAAATTACAAATGAAATGATAGATGAAGCCAAGGAAATTTGTGAATTACATGGATTGCCATTTTTTGAAGAGGGATGGAGATATATTGTAGAAAAACTGGACGGAAAATTGCCACTTAGAATTAGAACCGTGCCAGAAGGCAGTGTTGTAAAAAATCATAATGTACTGGTTACAGTCGAATCAACTGACAAAAATGTACCTTGGATTGTGGGCTGGGTGGAAACATTGCTGTTAAAAGTATGGTATCCAATTACAGTTGCTACATTTTCATACAAGGCAAAACAGATTATAAAATATTTTTTAGAGGAAACAAGTGATAATGTGGAGTCAGAATTGAAGTTTAAATTGCATGATTTTGGTTATCGTGGTGTTTCCAGCGAGGAAAGTGCAGGAATTGGCGGAATGGCTCATCTTACCAATTTTTATGGAACAGATACCTTAAATGCACTTGTCTTTGCTCGTAAATATTATAATGAAAAAATAGCCGCTTACAGTGTGCCTGCTTCTGAACATAGCACAATGACTTCATGGACTCAAAAATATGAAAAAGAGGCATACGAAAATATGCTTGATAAATTTCCAAAAGGAATTGTTTCAATCGTGCTTGATAGCTATAATTTTTTTAATGCAGTAGAAAATATTATTGGAAAAGATTTACGTGAAAAAATATTGGAAAGAGACGGAATGGTTACAATACGTCCAGATAGTGGAGATGCAATTACAAATATTCTATTTGCACTTGAAAGTCTGGAAAAGAATTTTGGCTATACTATAAACTCCAAAGGATATAAAGTGATTAATAAAGTTCGTATTTTACAAGGTGATGGAATTAATGAAGATACAATCTGGGATATTTATAAATCTTTAAAGGATAATAAATATTCTGCTGAAAATGTTACTCTAGGCTGTGGAGGTTCACTTTTGCAAGGAAATGAAAAATCTAGCATTAACAGGGACACTCATAAATTTGCTATGAAATGCAGCTGTATAAAAATTGGAAATGAAGTTAGAGATGTTTACAAAAATCCTGTTACAGATAAAGGAAAAGTCAGTAAAAAGGGACGGCTTGATTTAATAAAAAATAAAAATGGAGAATTTGAAACAGTAAATATTTCAAATTTACCTGAAAATCAATACCATAAAGATTCTGTAATGGAATGTGTTTTTGAAAATGGGGAAATTTTAAAAACATATACTTTTAAAGAAGTAAGAAAAAATGAAGATTTATTATATAATCCGAGTTTAATTAGAGAAGTCTCAAAATAGAAATGGTAAAATTAAAAAATAAATTAACTTAGAATATAATAAGAAAAAATTTTTGACACACAGAAAAAAATATGATAACATATACGAAAATGAATAATTTGGATGAAAGTATGAGGAGAGATTTTAATTATATTTATAAATGTAAAATAAAACACCGAAGAAGTGACTCTTTCAGGTAAAAGGACTCATAGTGGACGAACCTCTGGAGAGACTGGCTTAAATGTTGGCACCGAAGGAGCAAAGGAATTTTGATTCCCTAAACTCTCAGGTAAAAGAACAGAGAATATACATATAAAATTGTAGATTTTATATTTCTTTTTTAATACAAAGGAAATTTAAAGAGGTTGTCTTAGTTTTATATTAAGTAAAAGACAACTTTTTTTATTTAATTTATAATTTTAAATCTGTACAGGTGCTTTAAACTTTTATATCCATTTTAAAATTCAGAAAACAAAAAAACGAAGGAGAAGAGCTTAAATGTTAGAAATTATTAAGAATTTTAATGAATTTTTTTGGGGAGTTATTTTAATTGTTTTACTAGTTGGAACAGGTGTATTTTATACATTTCGATTAAAATTTATTCAGGTTAGGGAGTTTAAAAGTGGATTGAAGCAGTTGACAAGCGGATTTGACTTGAGCGGAGAACAGGCGGATAATAATGGAATGTCGTCGTTTCAGGCTTTGGCAACGGCTATTGCGGCACAGGTTGGGACAGGGAATCTTGCAGGAGCGGCAACAGCGATTGTATCTGGAGGACCTGGAGCTATATTCTGGATGTGGTTAAGTGCATTTTTTGGAATGGCAACTATTTATTCAGAAGCGGTATTAAGCCAGATTTTTAAACAGAAAAAAGACGGTGAAATGACAGGAGGGCCAGCTTATTACATTGAAACATTATTTAATGGAGGAAAAGCGGCCAAATTTCTAGCAGGATTCTTTGCGGTTTCGTGTGTGCTGTCTTTAGGATTTATGGGAAATGCGGTTCAGGCAAATTCAGTAGGGGATGCCTTTCATAATGCTTTTCATATACCGACAATAGTAACAGGAGTATTTTTAGCAATTTTATCAGGATTTATATTTTTTGGAGGAGTAAAAAGAATTGCGTCAGTTACAGAAAAAGTTGTACCGATTATGGCAGTTCTATATGTTGTCATATGTGTGCTTATTGTTGTATTGAATATTGGAAATGCAGGTTTGGCATTTAAAGCAATTTTTGTCAATGCTTTTTCAACAAAAGCCGTTTTAGGTGGGTTTTTAGGAATGGGAATGAAAAAAGCTGTAAGATTTGGAGTGGCAAGAGGGCTGTTCTCAAATGAGGCTGGGATGGGTTCGACACCGCATGCTCATGCAATTGCAAAAGTTAAAAATCCTGAAGATCAAGGACACGTGGCAATTGTTACAGTTTTTATTGATACATTTGTGATTTTGACATTATCAGCATTAGTGATTCTAATTGCAGACGGAAGAGCAGAAGGAACAGGAATATCATTGACACAGCACGCATTTCATGCAGTGTTAGGAAATTTTGGAGTAATTTTTATTGCAGTTGCATTATTCTTTTTCGCATTTTCCACAATAATTGGCTGGTACTTTTTTGGGGAAGCCAATGTGAAATATTTGTTTGGAAAGAAAGCATTAAATATTTACAGAAGTCTAGTAATGATTTGTATAGTTGCGGGTTCGCTTCAAAAAGTGGAATTAGTGTGGGAATTAGCTGATATGTTTAATGGGCTTATGGTAATTCCAAATTTGATAGCATTGATTGGGCTGCATAAATTGGTAGTTGAAGTTACGAAGAAAGATTCGTTGTTGCAAGATTAATGATTGAATAAAATAAAAATATACCCAAATTTTTGATTGAAAAAATTCGAGATTGGGTATATTTTTTATTTGAATTAAATTTGTATAATGAACTGAGCTTTTAATTAAATTAATTCAAATTCTGACTGTGCCTTTTCCATTTCAGTATACATTTTGTAATATCGTCTTTTATTTTCCATAAGCTGCTCATGATTTCCAATTTCTTCGATTATTCCATCGGACATAACTATAATTTTGTCATAATCCTTTATTGTGTTGAGTTTATGGGCGATTGTAATTACAGTTTTGTTTTTTGTAAGAATACCTAATGATTTTCTTATTTCGTATTCATTATCGGCATCAAGAGAAGCTGTGGCTTCATCGACTAGGATAATTGGAGTGTCTTTTAATAAGGCTCTTGAGATTGAAATTCTCTGTTTTTCCCCGCCAGATAAGGTAGAGCCGCCTTCTCCGATTACAGTGTCGTATCCATTTTCGCTTTCCATTATAAAATCGTGGCAATTGGCATTTTTAGCCGCATTTATTACTTCTTCCCTTGTAGCCTTCGGTTTTCCCAGCCTTATATTATTTTCAAAAGTGTCATTTACCAAGTAGACATCTTGAAAAATCATGCTTATATTCGTAAGCAGTTCTTCAGGATATATTTTTTGGATATTTATTCCACCAATGGTAATTTCACCGGACTGGCAGTCCCAGAATCTTGCAATAAGGCTGGTAACGGTTGTTTTTCCAGAGCCTGACGAGCCAACTAGGGCAGTTTTTGTCCCCTGTTTTGCTTCAAAAGTAATGTTTTTTAGAACAGGAGTGT
>CAUUWI010000076.1:0-6681 GCA_963548925.1 uncultured Leptotrichia sp.
AATGGCGGAAGTGACGAGACTCGAACTCGCGACATCTTGCGTGACAGGCAAGCACTCTAACCAACTGAGCTACACCTCCATAAAAATGGTGGTCACAATTGGGCTCGAACCAATGACCCCCTGCTTGTAAGGCAGGTGCTCTCCCAACTGAGCTATGCGACCACGAACTTTTTATTACTTCAAAAGTATACCATATATTTTTTGATATTTCAACTTTTTTTTTGAAAAAATTTCTATTTTATATAACTTTTTTATATAAAAATTCAAAATATTTCTATATCAAACTATTGTATACTAAATTTCTTCAAAATCAAATAATCAAAAGTTTAGGTAAAATAGTCATCATTTTTTTACTTTTTATTATTTTATTTTTATATTCAGTATTCTAATTTTTACCAGTAAATTTCCCTTCCATATTTTCCAAAAGCAGATAGAATTCTTCCTTCATCATTTGTTTTTATCTGATAAAATTCTACTCTCTTCTTGAATGTTCTATTTACTTCCTTTACAAGTTCCCTAAAATCTAGCCTGCTGTTGGCTGTAAAATAGAATATTAACTTGCTTTCATCAAATGTGTATTCTCCAATAACAAGATTCATTTCAGGAAGAAGTCTTTTTACAATTTTTTTACATTTGAAATAGGCATCATCAGCTTTTTTATCCAATGCTATTAATTTTTCGATTTCCTTGTTTGACAATTTTCTTTTTACTTCCCTGATTTTCAAATCATTCTGTTCATCTTTTTCTTTGTTTAAGGAAAGCCCTAAAACTATTCCAATCTGTTCGCCACGAATAGTATCCACAAGTACATGGTCTCCCTTTTTATAATCCTCTGTATCGTTTATCATAAATGGATAAACTTTTTTTGTTTTTCTAAATTTTATATTTATTATTTTCATAATATTCCACCTTCTAAAAAACTGAAATACCCCTGTTCACTTATTATTAAATGGTCTAACAAACGTATTTCCATACTTTCAAATACTTCTTTAACTTTTTTTGTCAGCAAAATGTCCGAATCTGAAGGTTTTAGCGAGCCTGCAGGATGATTATGCACTAAAATGACTGATTTTGCATTATATTCCAATATTTTTTTTATTAATTCCCTAATATAGACAGTA
The DNA here is from genome assembly GCA_963548925.1 of uncultured Leptotrichia sp. Taxonomy (GTDB): domain Bacteria; phylum Fusobacteriota; class Fusobacteriia; order Fusobacteriales; family Leptotrichiaceae; genus Leptotrichia. Next base: position 1,122 of record CAUUWI010000076.1, read on the forward strand.
CTTCTGTCAATTGTTCCATAAAACAGCTCCTCTTCCTTTACCAATTCATTTTGCGTATTTAAAAACAATACCTTAAATACTTCAATATCCCTCTTTAAAAGAGAACATTCCAAATAATTCAGTAATTTGACATTGCTCGTTATTGAAATTCTTTTATTGTGTATCTTTTTATAAAGTCCATTTTCTATAATTTCAGATAAAAGCTTCAAAAAAACAACTGTCCTCTCACTCATATACTCATTTTTTTTCAATTCTTCCTCTGATTGATGTAAAACTGAATATAAATCTCCATATTTTTCCAGAAGATTTTTTGCGATTCCTCGACAGTTTTTTCTTATAACCGTATACGTAAGTAAAAGTTCCAAAAGTTCATAATCAAAAAATCCTTTTATCCCCGTCGATAAAAATCTTTTTCGTAATCTCTCCCGATGTCCCTTTTCCTGTTCCTCCCTCAAATTTTCTGACAATTCTCTATTATCCCCCATCATTTTTCCCCCAAAAAATGTATCTTTAATTTATACAGACAGTTTATCATAAAACGAAACAAATAACAATAGAATAAAATTGATTAATTACAGAAAACAGTCTGTATAGCTGTATAGCTCCTTCTTGTTTTATATAATTATAAGACAAGGAGCCAACAAATATCGGCCCCTTGGTTTTTATTCATAATCTCTATCCAGTCTAACTTTTCGCAAAATCATACCTTCTTTGGCTTTAATATTTAGCCTGATTTTTCCATTGGAACTTGTCCTGAATGTTCTGCCTTCTGTTACCAGATCTATAAATCTTTCATCTTGATAATGTGTTTCAAACTCTACATTTTCCCAATCATTAAAAGAATTATTTATTACAACTATTATAGAATGATCTTCAATTACTCTCTCATAAACGATTATATCTTTTTCATTGTCTGCCATAATTTCTCTAAATTTACCATAAACAAGAGTTTTATTTTGAAGTCTTATACGAATTAATTTTTTATACCATTCAAACAAGTCGCTATCAACTTTTTGTTCATAACTTTCATTCTGGTTAATATATGATGGATTTTTTTCATCATCATATGCAAATTCTTTCCATAACATCGGTTTTCTGCAATATGGATCAGTTGCTCCCCACATTCCTACTTCATCACCGTAAAATAGCATTGGTGCTCCTATATATGTCATTTGAAAGATTGAAATTAATTTTAGTATATCTTTTGGTTTAATTAGACTGTTTCGCCAGTCTATTGTTGTGTTTGGATGATAATTTGAGGCTAAGTCTGGACGAATTCCGTTGTATCCTTTTTCCAGCTGTTTTCCTTCTTCCAGATTTCTTCCAACTACATCATTTACGATTCTCGAATAAAGCCTGTCAGTATCATGTGAGCCATTTAAATTCTGGCTTGCCTGTAATGCCTGATATGGATACCAAGTTCTTTTTTCTCGCAGCTCATTGAAAAAGTCCTGTGCCTTCAGTTTGTACCTTACTCCGCCTTCACGGCTTTGATTAATAAAGAATCCAATAACCGTTTTTAGCCATTCATAGTTCATTACAGTATCAAATTTATTTCCACCGTTAATATCGCCTGAAGCATTTCCCCAAAGTTCCGCAGTTATGTAGGAATCTGTCTTGCTGCCTTTTACAACTTCACGCCATTCATTCCAGAAATTCTGGTTTTCCAGACAATTTGGTACATCTAGCCGCCAACCGTCTATTCCGTCATCTTCCATCCAGTTTTCATTTTCTTTTCCGTCAGGTCCGTACATCCATTTTCTTGTTATATTGAAAATATACTCCTTGTACTCCTGATTAAATGTGTTAAATTCAGGAAGTGAATCAAATCCTCCCCAAGCATTGTAAATAGTTCTCTTTCTATTTGCAATAAGAGTTTCAAAAGCCTGTTCATCACTCATTTCATCAGTTATTGGCACATGCTGTCCAAAATCTGTGAATTTGTACCAGTCTTTGTATTTAGAACTTTCTCCGTCTGCAAGCACCATATTAAATGTCCAATGATCACTGCTGCTGTGATTGAAAACTCCATCAAATATTACCCGAATTCCATTTTTATGAAATTCCTTTATTAAATCAACCATTATTAAGTCTGACTCTGTCCAAATCCAGGTTGATGGAGCTTCTGTTTCACCGTATCCATTTTTCCCACGATTTTTACCTTTTAGATTTACTTCCAAAAGTTTTAGCTCGCTGCTTGTTGAGGCTCTGTTTCCAAGTACATCCACATACGATTTATTCCCGTATTTATTATTTTTGTTAATTTCTACATTGTGAGTCTTTCCACTTGTTTTTATTGTTCCAAAGTCAGGTGAAATATGTCTAAAGTCATTTGCTCCGTATTTATGGTTTTGATGCGAGAAAAATACTGGATTTAGCCAGACAGCATTAATTCCTAGTTCCTTCATATATGGTATTTTTTCTTTTATTCCCTGTAAATCTCCACCGTACATTCTGGCATATTTCAAGCTGTAGTCAATTTCACGTTCTCCCAGTTTTTCCCAAATTACCTGTTCTCTAAAATCAGCAGTCCAACGGTTTCTATCAAAATGGCTAATTACATTATTACTTTTTTCCCATTTGTAATCTTCTATAAAATTTTGTTCATGAAGCCTATTTACCTTAAATGCTTCTGGTCCAAATTCATTAAAGATAGGATCGTTGTAATGATTTCCGTTATAGAATCTGTCTGGGAAAATATTATACCAGATTGCCTCTTTTGCCCAATTTGGAACATTAAATAACTGTATATCCTTGGATGTTGTATTTACAACAAGTCTTTTCAGCTTGCTGTAACTCAATGTTTTTCCATTAAAATAAGCTCTTGAGCCATTATCTTCAAGAATAAAATAATATAAAAGTTTCTTAGCTTCTTTTCCAAAATTTATTATTCTTTCAAAATAATCAAATCCATTTGTTTTATCTTGGTATCTTTCCAGCTCATAAATCATTTCATAATTATCTTCTTCATGTAAAACAACACTGATATAGGCACGTTCCACATCGTTCATCTGAGTTCTTATCTTAAATTCATACTCGCTGTCTGACAATTTATTAAAATACTGCAAACTTTCATAATCGTGGACTATTGCCTTTAAATGGCTGTTTTTATCAATCGCTTCATAAACAAATTTTCCAGTTCCCAAATCTCCCTGTGCAAATAATGCTCCATTTTCTCCAATGACTAATTTTTTGTTTTCATTTTCAGGATGCCATTTTCCATCAATTAAATATTTATATTCGTAAACACCTTCAGGTGCAGCCAATACAACTTCGTAATTTGTTCCTTCAAAATGGTGAACTGGTTCAGGATCCGGTTTCCATCCATTAAAATTACCTGCTATTTTTACATCTGTTGCTTCTGTCTGCCCAAAATCAGAAATATCCAAATTCATTCTGTAAAATTTCATTTTTGTCAATGAAAATGTCTTTTTGATAGGTGAATATTCTACATAAATATCTATTCCCTTTTGAAATCCTGTTATTGATTTTGGTGGTAAATTTTCATCTGCTACCGCTTCAAATTTTTTTGCAAATGGTGCTGTATGACTGTAAGTTACACCGCTTATTACATTATTTTCTTCATTTTTTATTTCAAAAAAGTAGCTTCCAGATTCTACATTTCCCCATTTATAAATATAGTTTTCTCCTTTTTGTTTTAAATTTTCTTCTTTATAGAATTTATTATCTTTATAAATTATAATTTTGTACTGCATATTTTCTCTCCTAATTTATTTACTCTTTCCCTAATTCAATTCAAAAAACACTTTGTATGCTCTATACGTTTCATACAAATCCGCTTTTGATGAAATTTCAAACAAAGAGTGCATTGATAAAAGTGCAGGCCCTGCGTCTATCGTTCTGATTCCGTAATAAGCCAGAAATTTTGCCACAGTTCCTCCTCCACCTTCATCTACCTTTCCAAATCCCCCAGATTGGTATTTAATCTCATTTTTGTCAAATATTTGTCTTATTTCCTGAATAAATTCTGCATCAGCATCATTTGCCATAACTTTTCCACGACTTCCTGTATATTTTGCAAACGCCAGTCCATAAGACAATCGTGCCACATTTTCCATATCGTGAACTGATTTAAACACTGGATTCAATGCAGCCGTAACATCTGACGACAATGCTTTAGAATTCCACAAAGTTTCCCTCAATATCTGATCATTGTAATTTTTTTCCGTAAGTGAAAGCATTTTCCCAACAACATATTCAGGCAATGTAGATTTCAGACTTGTCGAACCTTCACTTCCAATCTCTTCCTTGTCTGTCAAATAAATCATAACAGTTTTCTCAGTTTCCTTCACGTCAAACAAGGCTCTAAGCGAAGTATATGCACAAATTCTGTCATCTTGCCCATATCCTCCTATCATGCTCTTATCAAGCCCTACATCTCGCAATTTTCCAGCAGGCACAACTTCCAGTTCCGCCGTAAAGAAATCATCTTCCTCTATTCCATAATCCTTTTTCAATTTATCGAGTACAAACTGCTTTATTTTTTTATTTACATTTTTATCATTCAAAGGCATATTTCCAAACAATAATTTCAACTCTTCGCCTTTTATCACCTCTCTCGCTTTTCTGTTATCCTGAACATTATACGCCAGATGTGGTAATATATCAGGCATACTGAATACAGGCTCATTCTCCTTTTCCCCAATTGAAAGTGTAACTTTTTCTCCATTTTTCAAGAAAATAACACCATGCAATGCTAATGGAGTTGCAGCCCATTGATATTTTTTAATCCCACCATAATAATGCGTATTCAACAAGGCAAATTCTTCGTCTTCCATTATTGGATTCGGCTTTAAGTCTAGTCTTGGTGAATCCACATGAGAAACAATCATATTAATCCCGCTTTTTATATCATTTCCAACAATCACTGCAATGATATTTTTATTTCTATTGTTAAAATAAATTTTATCCCCTTTTTTCAATTCCGTTTTTTCACTAATATTAACAAACCCATTTTTTTTAAGTTCCTTTTCTGTCAAATCCACAAATTCTCTCTCAGTTTTGGCAGAATCCAAATATTTTTTATAATCTTCAGCAAAGTCAAAAATCACTTTTTTTTGTTCGTCTGTATAATTTTTCCACAAATTTTCCTTTATCATCTTACGTCCTTTCTATATTTAAAGACAGAATATATTTAATTGTATCAAATTATTCAATAATAATTTTTATTTTAGCTTTATAAATTTTACTTTTCTTATTATACTCCTAACTTTTCTAAATATTTTTTAATTAATCATATTTTTTAATAAAAAATTAATATAAATATCAAAATGAGGAAAAACAATTATTCGTTAAAATAAAAATATTGTTGTCCACAAAATACACAACAAAAGATGGCGACTTGAAAAAATATCCCAAATCAGCCACCTTCTTTCCTAATCAAATTAATTTTTCAATTTATCTAGCTTTATCAAAATTTACTTGAACTCCTTCAAAATTAAAACAAAAATATTCTTAAAAATACCTTTATTAAAATATTATTTTACTTCATTTAATTTTTTTTCCAATTCTTTTCCAGCTTCTTCATATCCAGGTTTTC
>CAUUWI010000077.1:0-6600 GCA_963548925.1 uncultured Leptotrichia sp.
CAAAAGCAGATACTTCCCAAGAAGCTCCCGCTTCTAAAAGCGGGAGTAGTTCACTTGACTAAAAGTAAAAAAATCATAAGAAACGAAAGGACAAAATTAAGAATGATTAGTGTTTTAAAGGGAATGAAAGATAGATATTCTGATGATGTAAAAAAATATGACTTAATTGTCGATACTGCAAAGAATGTATTTGAAAAATATGGATTTGAACGAATTATAACGCCTATTCTGGAAGAAACTGAGCTTTTTAGACGTGGTGTTGGGGATGAAACAGATGTTGTTTCAAAGGAAATGTACGAATTTGTAGATAAAGGTAATAGAAATGTTACGATGCGTCCAGAAGGTACTGCTGGAGTCGTGCGTGCCTATTTGGAAGCAGGTTTCCACAAATCTTCACCGATTGTAAAATGGTTCTACAATGGTCCAATGTACCGTTATGAAGCTCCTCAAAAAGGAAGATTTAGAGAATTTCACCAAATGGGTATCGAAATGTTTGGAGTCCGTTCTGCTTACCTTGATGCAGAAATTATCCGAATGGGATGTGAATTCCTTGAAAAGCTCGGAATTACTGGCTTAGTTGTGGAAATAAACAGTCTTGGAAATATTGAATCAAGAAAAAAATACATTGATGACTTAAAAGTATTTATGGAAAAAAGACTAAATAAACTTAGCGATGATTCAAAACGAAGATATGCAACAAATCCACTAAGAGCATTAGATTCAAAAGATAAAGGTGATCAGGAACAATTTATCAATGCTCCAAAATTATATGACTATCTTGATGAAGAAAGTAAAAATTATTTTGAAGATACAAAAAAATATCTTGAATTAATGAATATTAATTATGTAGTAAATGACAAGCTGGTGCGTGGACTTGACTATTACTCAGATACAGTTTTTGAAATAAAATCTGACAAATTAGGCTCGCAGGCAACTGTTCTAGCTGGAGGACGTTACGACAGACTCCTTGAAATACTTGGAAATGCAAAAGTCCCAGGAATAGGCTTTGCTGCTGGAATGGAAAGAATTGCAATGCTTATGGATGAAAATTTGATTGCTAAAGAAGAAAACAAGATTTACGTTATTTATTTTGACGAAACAAAAGAATATTTTGTAAAAATAGTTGAAGAACTGCGAAAAAATGGAATAAAAGTCAACTTTGACTACAATCCAAAAAGTTTTGGAGCCCAAATGAAAAAAGCAAATAAAGAAAACTCAGAATTTGTAATAATTTTAGGCGAAGATGAACAAAAAGAAAATGTAGTTACAATGAAAAAATTTAGTACAGGGGAACAGGAAAAATATAAATTGGAAGAAATTATTGAGATTTTGAAATAAAAAGGGAAAATTTTACAAAAAAGAAAAATTGAAAGGAAAAATGAAAATGTACAGAAATTATAAATTAAATGAATTAAGAATGGAAAACATCGGAGAAGAAGTTGTTTTATCTGGATGGGTTTCAAAAGTTAGGGATTTGGGACATTTCACATTCATTGATTTGCGAGATAGATACGGAATTACTCAAATTTTGGTAAATGAAGAAGTTTCAGGAAAAGAGCTTTTTGAAGAAGCTAGAAAATTGAAAAATGAATGGGTTATAAAAGTTACTGGAAAAGTTGCTGAAAGAAGTAGCAAAAATAAAAATATCCCTACTGGAGATATTGAAGTTGAAGCAAAAAATATTGAAATTTTGAGCCGTTCTAAGCAACTGCCGTTTGAAATTGATGAAACAGGAAATCTTAATGAAAATATGCGGCTAACTTACAGATATTTAGATATAAGACGTCCAAGAATGTTAAATAACATTATAAAAAGAAACGATATGCTGTTTTCAATTAGAAAATTTATGAATGATAACGGATTCCTAGACATCGACACTCCTATTCTAGCCAAAGCCACTCCTGAAGGAGCAAGAGATTTCGTTGTCCCAAGCCGAATAAACAAAGGCGACTTTTACGCCTTACCGCAATCTCCACAGCTATTTAAGCAAATACTTATGGTATCAGGTGTTGATAAATATTACCAGCTTGCAAAATGTTTTAGAGACGAGGATTTAAGAGCCGACAGACAGCCTGAATTTACTCAATTGGACTTGGAAATGTCGTTTGTCCAGCAGGAAGACATTTTAAATGTTACAGAAGCGCTTGCAAAACAAGTGTTTAAAGATGTTACAGGAATTGAAATTACTGAAAATTTTAAAAGAATGAGCTATGATGACGCAATGAATCTTTATGGTTCAGACAAGCCTGATTTAAGATTTGATATGAAATTGATTGATTTATCCAAAGAAACAGGAAATTGTGGATTCGGAGTATTTGAAAACGCAATAAAAAGTGGTGGAAACGTGAAAGCAATTGTTGCTCCAAATGCTGAAAAATTCTCAAGAAAATACATTAAAGATTTAGAAGACTTTGTAAAAACATATTTTAAAGCAAAAGGGCTAGCTTATATTAAAATTAATGAAAATGGCGAAATTAATTCTCCAATTGCAAAATTTTTTACTGAAGAAAAATTAGCTGAAATTACTCAAAAATTAGGAATAAAAAATAATGAAATTGCTTTAATATTGGCTGATAAATACAAAATTGTGCATGACGGATTGGGAGCATTAAGACTAAAACTTGGAGAAGAGCTGGAATTAATTGATAAAGATTCATTCAAATTCCTATGGGTAATTGACTTCCCAATGTTCGAGTGGAGCGAAGAGGAAAATAGATACAAGGCTCAACATCACCCATTTACTTCAATAAAGCAGGAAGACAGAAAATATCTTGATTCAAATGAGCTTGATAAAATAAAAACAGATTCCTACGATATAGTTTTAAACGGTTATGAAATCGGTGGAGGAAGCATCAGAATTCATGAAGAGGAATTGCAGGAAAAAGTGTTTGAAAAACTAGGACTTAGTAAAAATGAACAGCAAGAAAAATTTGGATTCTTTTTAGAAGTATTAAAATATGGAGTTCCACCACATGGAGGACTTGCCTTCGGAATTGACAGATGGCTTATGGCAATGTTAAAAGAAAACTCTATAAAAGAAGTAATTCCGTTCCCTAAAACAAATAAAGGACAGGATTTGATGACTGGGGCTCCTGCTGAAATTGAAGAAAATATACTTGCAGATGATTTAAGATTAAAATTATTGAAAGTTGAAGAATAAAATCAGGAGAGATTAATATGATATTATTATTTGGTACAAAAACTCTGACAAAACATTTAGGAAAACTGGAAAATTGTCACTGTGAAAGATGTCACAACACATCTGATTGGAATTTTCTCGAATACAGACATTGGTTTACCTTATTTTTTATCCCCGTTTTCCCCATAAGTAAAAGATTTGAGCTTTTGCAATGTCCTATTTGCAGACAAAGTTACGAAGTTCCAAAATAATTATTTTTAAAAAAGGACTGCATTTTAAAATGTTTTCCTTTTTTTATTTTACATAAATTCTTTAATCAATTCCAGCGAATCATTCTGAATCTAAGTTTTTCTTTTATTTATTCAACACTCATATGGTAGCAAAAAAGAGATTACCCTAAAAAATAAGATAATCTCTCTTTGTTAAATTTTTTAAAACTCCGTTGTGTAAGAAGCTCCGTCATAATTCAATGTAGCTGTATTTTTGCCTCCTTTCTTCGACCATGAAATTGGAATAGTTTTCGTTCCTTTATGTGCATTTACTTTTACTGATGAAGGCGGCTTTCTGCCATCTTCTGGAAAATAAATATTTCTTGCGGCTCTTTTAAGCATTTCATGTGTAGATTCTGATGGGACATTTACATTAAATTTCTTTTCTGATGTATTTGTTCCTGCTTTAGCTGTTGCAGTCATGGTTACTTCCTTTGAGTTTCCACCGTAGAACTGTTTATTCATTTTTCCTGAATTTGAATACAAGCTAGAATTTGATGATTTCCATCTTATGTTGACATTAACTCCATTTGAAGCTCTTTCTGATTTTTTTAGACTTTCTCCTTCGGATATTGATAGTTTGTCTATTACTTCCTGAGTTGCCGCAGCATTTCTAGGATCTGATTTTACCTGAGCATCACCTTGCTCTTGATTTGGAACTTCAAATTGCATTTGAATATTTCCTTCATTTTCAAGAATTTTTCTATCAATATCATAAACTGCACTTTTTGAGGAAATCATAGTTTTTCCTTGATAAGTTACTACTTTTCCATTTAGTTTTATCTTTTTATCCTTCAAATAAATTATAGCTCTGTCCGCACTTGTGTTAATTGTCTTAAATTGTGGTAATTTACTCACAATTTTCACATTATTTCTTGCATACCCTTCCTGTTTGTTCATATCCATATAAAGATAATTAGCAGTCATTTTCGTATTATTTCTAAAATCTACCATAACTTTATCTCTCGCAAGGATAAGGTTTCTTCCAGTATCAATTTCATTGTATTGTGAATCTAGTGTAACTTCCTTGTAAGTCATACGGACATTTTCCTTAATCTCACTTCGGGTAATACTCATATTTTTACCACTCTTATGTGCAACAAAATAGATTTTTGCCGTATTTCCTGAAAAATTCACAGCTTCAGATTCTACAAGTGGTGTTGGATCATTTACCAGGTCTTTTACATTTCCACGGATTTTTCCTTTAACATGTCCGTCAAATCTAAATTCCTTTTTCTCAAAACTACCACGTCCTGTGTCAGATGATATTCTATCTCCCTGAACACTTGTCATTACCATTTTATTGGCAAAAATATCTTTTGAAATGGTATTCATTGTTCCATTTTCACCATGTACAGTAAAGTTTTGTTTTCTCACATTAAATGGCCCTTTCATGGAAGCTTCACCTGTCTGAAAGGCGTAAACAAGTCCAGTTCCATCCATTTTATAATCATCATAATTGGCAGTATATTGGTCATTTGTTGTAAGTATGTGTGTTTTTAAATCATATACCCCAGTTTTATATGTACCTGTTATTTTTCTCGGCAAATAATTGTACGTTCCGTTTCCATCTCCAGTTAATATTCTAGCGATTTCATCATAAAATACGTGATCTCCTGTTACTATCATAGTCTTTCCTACATATCTCACATTTCCTCTTCCATCAACTTGTTTCTTCTTAATGAAATATACTGCCGCATCTGCTGAAACAACTGCATTTTTACCTGTATAAACAACGTGTCCCTGGCCATTTACACGCTCTTCTTTTTTGTAATAGTCGACTTTATCTCCTGTCAATTTATTTTCAGGGTCAGTATAAATTACATGTCCTTCTGCATTACCTACTTGATTTATATCATCAAAACGCATCTTATCAGCACGTAACTGACGTTTATCTTTCTTATCTTTGTAAAATGCGTGTCCTTCCGCGGTTACTATTTTATTTATATCGTCATAAGTCATTTTGTCTGCTGTTAATTCCCTATTATTTGCATTATCTAGATAAATCACATGTCCTTCTGCAGTTCCAAACTTATGTGCTTCATCATAGGACATTTTATCTCCACGAAGCTCTCTTTTTTTCTTTTTGTCAATATAAATTGCATGACCTTCAGCATATGTAACCTTTGTAACATTATTATAAATAATCTTATCAGCAGTCATTGTTCTCTGTTCTTTATTGTCAATATGCTTTGCATGACCTATTGCTGTAATTATATCAAATTTTGTGGTTGTTTCCACCCTGTCCGATTCTGATACTGTCTTGTCAATTTTATTTATCAGTTTTGTTTTTACTGGTGAAATTATTCGATCTCCCTGTTTCTTGTACTCTGCACGTTCCGTATACATTTCCCATTTTTTATCTTTTGTTGCTCCCACCACTTTTTTGTATAATGTTACATCAGATGTCTTTGTATTAACTTCAGCCAGTTTTCCAGAAATTAGCATCCGTTTTTTTACTAGATCTACAATTACATTTTTAAACTTGATAACTTCATCTCCTTCAGATCCAATTTGCTCATCCGCATAAATAATCGCATCGTCCTTTAATCTGTACACAACTTTTTTAGCTTTCATATCCCTTTGCATCTGTTCAAGCGGTGAGGAAATTTTTTTAAAGAATACCGCATATATGAAATATATCAGTATTAATATCAGCCCACCATAAGCTATTTTTTTCCACATTATTTTTCTCCTATTTTACCAATTTTAATTTCCTTTTTTCATATTTTCCTTCAGTTCAAACAAAAATTTCATCGCGTCCATCGGCGTAATATTATTTATATCATAATTTTTTACTTTATTTATAATTTTTAACAAATTTTCCTTCTCTTTTTCAATTTGTGCCAATTTTTCCTCATAAAACTGATTTTTTTCATTGATTTCAGAATTATTTGTATTTTCAAATTCTTCAAAATCACTCTTATTCTCAAATTCCAAATTTTCTCCAAAAAGTGAAAGCTGGTGAATATCCACAGTTTTTTCAATCAGCTCCTTTTTCTGCTCCAGCCGTTTCAGTATTTTCTTGCTTTCAACCAATATTTCCTTAGGAAGTCCAGCCAGTTTTGCCACTTCAATACCATACGACTTATCAGCTCCACCTTTTACAATATTTCGTAAAAACATCACTTTTCCCAGCTTTTCATCCACTTCTATCCGATAATTTACAATATGTGCAAATTTATTTTCCAA
>CAUUWI010000078.1:0-6595 GCA_963548925.1 uncultured Leptotrichia sp.
ATATAAACTTTGTACTTACAGCAGTTCTTGGTTCAATAATTGTGTTTAATAATATCGCAGGCTTTACAATCGGAGGACTTGTATCATTTTTACAGTTTATAAAAGTAATAAATCAGCCTGTTTCACAAATAGCACAGCAATTAACATCAGTAATACTGGCATCGGCTGGAGCTCAAAGAGTATTTAACCTGCTAGATCAGGCACCTGAACAAGATAACGGCTATGTAACTCTTGTAAACGCAAATATTGATGAAAATGGAAACATTACAGAAACTGAAAAGCACACAGGTGCATGGGCTTGGAAATATCCACATTTTGACGGAACAATTTCTTATGAAAGACTAATGGGAGATGTTGTTTTTGAAGATGTAACATTTGGATATAATGATGAAAAGACAATACTTCACAATATCAATCTTTATGCAAAGCCAGGAGAAAAAATCGCCTTTGTTGGTGCAACAGGAGCTGGAAAAACTACAATTACAAACTTAATTAACAGATTTTACGATATTAACTCTGGAAAAATCCGATATGATGGTATTAATATTGAGAAAATAAAAAAACAGGATTTAAGAGAATCGCTTGGAATTGTATTGCAGGACACACACTTATTTTCTGGAACAGTTGCCGACAACATCAGATATGGAAAACTTGATGCAACAGATGAAGAAGTGTATGCAGCCGCAAAACTTGCCAATGCCGATCATTTTATAAAACACTTGCCACAAGGCTACAACACTTATTTAAGCGGTGACGGTTCCAGCCTTTCACAAGGACAGCGGCAATTATTGTCAATAGCAAGAGCAGCAATCGCCGATCCGCCAGTTTTAATTCTGGATGAAGCGACTTCAAGCATTGATACAAGAACAGAAAAAATCGTGCAGGAAGGAATGGATAAGTTGATGGTGGGAAGAACAGTATTTGTAATAGCCCACAGGCTTTCAACTATCAAAAATTCCGATGTGATAATGGTACTTGATCAAGGAAGAATTATCGAACGTGGAAATCACGATGAACTGATTGCACAAAAAGGAACTTATTATCAGCTTTATACAGGTGGATTTGAAAATCAGTAAATTAAATGATTTAATTTTAATTGTGTTAATAAAGCAATATTCATGAAACTAAAGTATTTATTAAAATACTTAAAATAAAAGAGTGGTATTATCCACTCTTTTTAATCAACAAAAAACAATTTTAATAACGTCCTCTACAGAAAATTATCCATAAAACTCCATTTTCATCAATGGCATAGACAAGCCTATTACTTTCGTCAATCCTTCGACTAAATCCTTTTGCTTCAGGTTTGCCTATTCCATTCAATGCTCCATTTCTTTCAATATCTTTTATGAGTTCGTTAATCCTTTTTAAAGTTTTTTTATCTTGAGATTGCCAATATAAATAATCTGCCCAGCCATCATCAGTCCATAATTTATTCATCATCGACCTCGATTAAATCATGAACTTGCCCTTTTCCACTTTTCATCTGAAAATGCCATCTATCCTTTTTTACAAGATAATGTATTTTTATTTAAAAATTTTCTTTAAAGGTTTCAAACATTTTCTGAACTTCATTATCATTATAAATATCTTCATAAGCATTAACAATAACTTCAAGTTCTTTTAAAAAATCTTTTTTAGAAACTATTTCTACATTTTCCTTTTCTCTTCTATATTTCTTTTGAATTAACATTTCTGCTTCTTTTTTTGTTATAAAATCACTGATATACTTATCAGAACTTTTTCTATCTCCATAAAATATTCCATGTTCTCCAACTAACAAATTTCCATTAAACTCCATACCTCTACAGTAATATTCAATATTTATACTCAATTTGTCTATAGTTAACTTATAAATTTCATTATATCCATCATCAATAAAATAATTTTTTAGATTTATTCCAATTTTTTTTGTGGATTAGATAAAAACTCTTTTAATACATCTTTCCCTAATAAATATGATAGAAACTTCTTCAATATATTTATATCTGAATATCCTATATATTTTTTATGAAAATTTATAGCTCCGATATTGTATTGATTTTCTTTTTTGGCATAATTAATTAAAAAATTTCTTAATCTGTCTCTTTCAAATATACTATTTAAATCCATATTTATTTTATATTTTTTTGATTCATCTATATGATTGACATAATTTAAAAATTCCTGCTCTACAAAAGCTATCATATCAGAATATTCATTCATATGTTGCAAGTGATACATTAAAAGATAACATAACATCTCTTCATAAGTATAATATATCCTTTCTATATCTTCTATTTCATTTTCATATTCAAAAATATACAATGCTGTCTCATCTTCATCATTCCACCCGATATTTATACCTAATCCTTGATATTCTCCACTTCTTATTTTTTCATTATTCAAATATATATCTGACATTATATATGGAAAATTACCTATTTCATTAATTGCATTTACTAAAAAATCATATTTACTCATTTTTAAGTTCTCAAAATAATTATCTTTTATTTTTTTTATTCTCATTTTCATCTTTTCCCTTTTTTACTTTCTTAAATATTTCAATAGTTTTTATATAATTTATTATAGTATTTTTTATATAAAACTTCAATAACAAAATAAAAAATTGACAATTATGGTAAAATATAATAAAATAATTAAAAGAGTTTTTAAAATTCAAAACTATAGTGATTTTACAACTATCGTGAAAGAATAATTATTTTATAGTGGTTGTTTCAGAAATGGAACAGCCTTTATTTTAAGAAAGGATACTTTTAAAATCGAAAACTTATGAAGAATACAATTATAACAGTAATAAAAATTTCTATTATCATATTTATTTTTTTATTTTGCTTTGTCCAATATTTCATAATAAAAGAATATATAAATGATAGAAAAGGTGTAAATGAAAATAAAAAAGTAGATTATGTAATAATACTGGGGGCAAGAGTAAAAGGAGAAAACCCGACTAAATCACTTATGGAAAGGATAAAGACTGCAACAGAGTATTTAAGGAAAAATCCAGAAGTTAAGGTTATTGCAACTGGCGGACAAGGGAAAAATGAAAATGTGGCAGAAGGATTGGCGATAAAAAGGGAACTTTTGAAAAATGGAATTAGCGAGGATAGAATTATTTTGGAGGATAAATCTAAGAATACTGTTGAGAATTTTAGATTCAGTCTTGAGAAGATAAAAAATATTGAAAATAGTAAAAATGTTCTAAATAATAATGAAAAAAATCGAAAAATTAAAGTCTTGATTACAACAAATGATTATCATATTTTCCGTTCTAAAAATATTGCTAGAAAAGTTGGATTTGACAATGAAAATTATGAAATTTATGGACTTCCAGCGAAAACGCCGTTTATTTCGATACCAAAATCATATTTTAGGGAATTTTTGTCAAATGTAAATTATTTTATTTTTCAATCTGGGAATTAGTTAAAAGTTAAATAAATTTATAATTTAAGTGATACAAATGTAATTTTTATTTCTAATTTTAAAATAATTTTGCGAGAAATTGGAATATAATGGAAAAAATAACTGAATTTTGATAAAATATTTTTTACAAAGACTATGAAAAAATGTGAAATTATTATATAATATACGTATTGCTGAGTAACTAAGTTCGGATAGAGTAGTTACTCATTTTATAAGATGATAAACGGAGGAAACAATATAAATGTTGGATCAAAAGAATAAAAGAAATTTTTCGATAATTGCACATATTGATCACGGAAAATCCACTATTGCAGATAGGCTTCTAGAATATACAGGAACTGTAACACAAAGGGAAATGGTGGATCAGCTGTTAGACAGTATGGATTTAGAAAGGGAAAAAGGGATAACGATTAAAGCCCAGGCAGTTACACTGAAATATAAGGCACGAAATGGGGAAACTTATGAATTAAACTTAATTGACACTCCAGGACACGTTGACTTTATTTACGAAGTGTCAAGATCGCTTGCAGCTTGTGACGGGGCCTTGCTTGTAGTTGACGCTGCACAGGGAATTGAAGCGCAAACATTGGCAAATGTATATCTAGCTTTGGAAAATGATTTGGAAATATTGCCTGTAATAAACAAGATTGACTTGCCTTCGGCAGACCCTGACAAGGTTAAGCTGGAAATAGAAGAAGTTATTGGGCTTCCAGCAGACGATGCTGTTCTTGTTTCTGGAAAAACTGGATTTGGAATAGAGGACTTATTGGAGGCAATTATTAAACATATTCCAGCACCTAAAGGAGAGATTGACAGTCCTTTGAAAGCGTTAATTTTTGACTCGCATTATGATGACTTTAGAGGAGTTATAACGTACATTAGAATAATTGAAGGGAAAATTGTAAAAGGGGACCGAATTAAGATTATGTCTACCGAAAAGGAATTTGACGTACTGGAAGTTGGGATTTTCTCGCCTAAAATGAAGGAAGTTGATGAATTGACAGTTGGCTCAGTTGGATATATTATTACTGGAATTAAGTCAATTAAGGATACACAAGTTGGAGATACAATTACGCATGTGAAAAATCCAACAAGTACGGCACTTGAAGGATACCGTCCAGCACTAAGCATGGTTTTTGCAGGAATTTATCCAGTTTCAACAGATGATTATGAAGATTTAAGGGAAGCATTGGAAAAATTGCAGTTAAATGATGCGTCGCTTTCTTATGTTCCAGAGACTTCACTTGCGTTAGGATTTGGATTCAGATGTGGATTTTTAGGGCTTTTGCACATGGAAATAGTTGTAGAAAGATTGCGTCGTGAATTTAACATTGATTTGATTTCAACAGCACCATCTGTTAAATATCATGTAACGCCTGAGCAAGGGGAAATGATTGTAATTGACAACCCTGCGGAATTTCCAGAAGGGAAAAAGTATATTGAGGAGCCTTATGTAAAAGGTACAATCATCGTTCCAAAGGATTATGTCGGAAATGTGATGGAACTTTGTCAGGAAAAAAGAGGGGCGTTCCTTAATATGAATTATCTTGATGAAACTCGTACAATGATAAGCTACGACTTGCCGCTTGCAGAAATAGTAATTGATTTTTACGATAAATTAAAATCCCGTACAAAAGGTTACGCTTCATTTGAATATGAAATGATTGGATACAAGGAATCAGATTTGGTAAAAGTGGATATTTTAGTAAGCGGAAACCCAGTAGATGCCTTTTCATTCATTGCCCATAAGGATAATGCCTATTATAGAGGACGTGCAATCGTTGAAAAATTAAAAGATGTAATTCCAAGACAACAGTTTGAAATACCATTGCAGGCTGCATTGGGTACAAAAATAATTGCAAGGGAAACAATTAAGGCACTTAGAAAGAACGTACTTGCAAAATGTTATGGTGGAGATATTACACGTAAGAAAAAATTATTAGAAAAACAAAAAGAAGGTAAAAAACGTATGAAGGCAATCGGAAATGTAGAAATACCTCAAGAGGCGTTTTTATCAGTATTGAAATTAAATGACTAATTTTTTATATTTTTACAAAAAATATAAGGAAAAGAGAAAAAAGTGAATAAAGAAAAAAAATTAAATAAGAATATAATATTTTTTGATGTGGAAACAAATGGATTTCAAGGAAGTTCTGTTTTATCAATGTCTGCAATAAAAGTGAATTATAATTCTGAAAACTCTGGAGAAGAGAGAAATAAATGGAAAAAAGTGTCTGAATTTAACAGATTTTATTTCAGAAATGAAGGTGAAGAGTTAAACGAAGGTGCAGTAAGCGTAAATGGCTTGACAGACGATGTAATTTTAAGCGAAAGAAAGAGCATCATTCAAAATACAGGAATTGAATATCCTTTGACTTTTAAGGAAGATATGGATAATTTCTTTTTATTCTGTCAGGACACAAGCCATTTTGTTGCCCATAACATAAAATTTGACAGAAGTTTCGTAGATTTCCCGCTGCAAAATCAATTTGATACAATGCTAACAAACATAGACATCGTAAAAGTAAACGGTTCTTCCTACAGAAATTATAAATGGCCAAAACTTATGGAATGTGCCAATTATTATAATATTCCATTTGAAGAAAGCCAGCTGCATGGCAGTTATTACGATGTTTTAATAATGTTTAGAATTTTCTTCAAGATGATGAAGCATAAAACTGGAAATAAGCGGATTTTAGAATTTTTAGAAAAAGAATAATTTCTGAAAAAATATTTATGTAAAGTCAAAAAATAGAATTAAAGTAAAATAAATGGAGTGAAAATGAGTATTTTAGCAAAAAAATCTGAGCCAAATAATTTAATAAATACAGAAGAAAAAAATAATAATTTTTTAGAAATAACTGAATACAAGGAAAATCTGGAATTTGAAGTTTTAGAAACTTTTTCAGATAAAATTGTTAATTTTATAAATAAAAATGATTATCAAAAAGTCATTGAATTTACTGAAAAACAGTTATATTTATTAAATCAGTCATTTACAGATGAATCAGAAAAAATAAAAACTCAAAATACTGATTTTCACTTTGAGTTACCGCTAAAACGAAAAAATAGCGATATAATCGGAAATATAAATGAATTAATTATAAACGAAAAAGCAAAGTTTCGTAATTTTTTTATTTATTTAAAACAGGAATTATCAAACTGTAAAAAA
>CAUUWI010000079.1:0-6321 GCA_963548925.1 uncultured Leptotrichia sp.
GCCAACTTTAATTTGTGCTTAAAATCCTATTGCAATCCAGTAGAAAATGCTCCCAACAAAATCTTTTCCGAATCTTGCCCAAGCCTTGAACTCTGAGTTCGAGGTTGGACTAACTGCTACGCTTCTAACTCCACCTCCGACATCGTTAGCCGTTATAGCGAAACACGAATTTGGAAATGGCTTCGGAAATTTGAAGGTAGCCCCGTTTTCGTTAGAGTTTTCAGGGACTTCATTTCTTCCGCATTGGATTATCATAGTTCCTATTCGGAAGTAAGTATTTTCAGAACTGAACAAATTTTCCAGTTAAATTATAGAATAAAAGAAACTTCCTTTAAACTCCATAACAGGAGTATAAACACCCCAAATTACAATATTGTTGTTTCTCAAAACTAGACGTGCAGTATTTCTTCCGTTTCCATTTTCATTGCTTGCAACGGTATATTCATAATTCACAAAATCAGAAGCGGGCTTAAATTTTTCAGGATAATCACAAAGAACAGTTCCATCGGCATGCAAAAAAGGAGTATCACTTTTTTGTAAATGGACAAATCCGTTTACTATATTTCCCCGCTTCACAAATTTTACATACCCGTTTGTAACGTTTAAAGTGATTGTAGATTTTTCAAACAAATTTTCCAGTTACTAATTTTAGTGAATTTAATCTACAAAATACGTTGCATTAATAAATATTGCTCCATTTAAAATGTTATTGCCCCACCACATTATGTTTCCGTTAGTATTTATATGTACTGTTCCGTTATTTGTAGAAATAGGAAGGAGTTCTTTTGGCCTAAAATCTTCGGGGATATTCAACAAAATTTCACCTGATCGTTTTCCGTTAAAGACATCTCCACTATCTATTAACAAGTTACAAATTTGTCCTTGTTTTAGTATTTTCCCTTGTGTCATTTTTTGAGGGAAAACATATTTTTTAGTTTTGTACAAATTTTCTAATCTGTCCGAAATCGGCTTGTTGGAAATTGCCCTGAATTTTGAGCTATCATTATACGTTAGACTGTTGTTCACAATGCATTCATAGTAATATTTTGTTACGTTATCGTAATAAAACTTGCCTTTTGTCTTGTTTCCAACATCTTGAATATTTCCACCAAATTCTATTCCGATTATTTCAGCCAATCTTGAACTAACTAAATAATTTTCATCTGCATATTTTTTAGTGATATATGTAATGCTTGGATCTATGACTGCCGTTACGTTTGCCACTTGGTCAACAATAATCGTATCTACATACTCAATTTCTACAACGTTGTTTGCTGAAAAAGGCGGCACGAAATCCGGACTTGTTGAAACGTTGTAGGCATAAAGTATTTCAACATTGTCATTTCCGTGTGCAAAAATTCCTAATTCCTTGATGTAAAATCCAGTTGACACCGTTTTATTTGTGAGTAAAGCATTAATCTCACAAGTTCCGTTTTTCTTTGCATTTATATTTAAAATTGGCAATGTTGTAATCTGATTGACCAATGCTTCCATTTCTCTTGCGTCAGTTGCCGATGTCCCATCTCCTATTGCCATTTTTGTAAACGTTATTGTTTCTCCTGCCAATCCTTTTGCCAGCAGTTCCCTGCCCTTTTCTGTTAAAATAAAGCCGTTAAATTTTGCCATAATTCCTCCTATCTTATTTCTCTTAGTACTCTTGTTCTGTGAACTGTTCCAAAATTCGTTGCCATAATCTCATTCGGAATATTTATGTAAGTTGAACCCAAGTAATATTTCTTTTTATTTTTTTTAATAAAGCCGTAATATTCTTTTCTTTCTTCTTTTCTTAAAAGTTTTATTGTTTCGAGCCAAGAACGAATATTTTTATACTGCTCTACAACTTCTATTATTTTTTTGTAGCCTTCATAGTCCGTCAATTCGCCATCCGTATTGACTTTAAAATATCCTGCATTACCTCCGTATTTAAACCATTCTGTTATTTCAACATTTCCGTTGAACAAGATTTCGCATATTTCTTTGATTCCGCCAACAGTCCCTTTGTTAAAATGTGAAAAAATAGACCTTTTTATCAGTTTTATCTTAGTTTCCCTTGTAATGTCCGAACCAATGTAGTCAACGTGGTATTCCCACATTAAAAAGTCTAGCTCCATATCATTTAATTCTGACAGCTCCAAGAAAAACTTTCTTTTAATTGCATTATGCTTATTTTTGATAGCAAAATTTATTGATTCATATATCCAAAGTGTCGTTTCATCATTTAAAGTTGACTTTGCCGCTATGTCCGTTAAATCCAAGTCATCAATAGTTATCATATATTTTCAACTCCTAGATAATTGCTTGCAACGCTTATATTTTCTGCTATCTCATTAAAATTTAAAACTTGAAATGCTGGACTTCTTAACACAGCTCTTTTTACTCCAGCTAATTTTAGTAATTTTATAAGCTCGTCAGGATTAATATCTCTCCCCATTTTATTTTGTTGCCAAACCTTGAAGTCCTTGATAGCTTTTTCGACGTTATTTTTAATAACATTTACAAGCGTTTCGTTAGACTTGTCAATGTAGTAGTCAAAATCAATAGTATATGATGTTTTTATTGCCTGTTTTACTGTCACGTTATCTGTCAGCGGTCTTATGTTGTCAGTATTTAGCATTTCTTCAATTCTTTTTTTAAGCTCGCTTGTAAGCGTTAGAGAATCTGTCAAGACGTAAATATCCACATTCGTTACACTCGGACTATGTGCCACGACATCAACAATATTTGTGCTTGTTGACTTAGCCCAAAACTCATAAGCTCCTTTACTTCCAGCCGTCGTGAAACTTTCAGGAATCTCTCTAATTCTAGCTCTATAATTGTCATCCTGCTCTATTTCAGCTCCATTATTTGACGCTGTGATGTTTTCAACTTTGTCATAATGTGGAAAAATATCGACCATTGCATTAATCTGCCCAACTGGAATATTATTTCCAATAGCTCCGGTTGTATTACAAGTTGCAATCCCGTCCACATGTAAATTTCCTTTTTCTATTTTGTATTGCTCGTCTGTCGAAAAATATAGCTCATTGTATTGTATCCTCGAACCTTTTGGAATAATTATATCTGTTGCCTGTATTGAAGAAATATAAAACCTGAATGTGGCTACTGCTGGCTGTTCTACGAGCCTTTTTCCTCTATTTCCATAAAATTCCCCTTTCAGGTCCAGTCTTTCATCCCTTGCAAATCTCAGATAGTTCTGCTTCATTTCATCGTTATATTTTTCTTCTCTCAATCCGATCATGTAAGCAACTGTTTCAAAAATTAACGTCTCCGGACTTGCTTCTGTCAATTTTCTTCCGCTAAGTTCCTGAAACTTGTTAATCATATCCCTTTTAATTTCCCAGGCGTCGCTATCTATAATTTCATAGTCTTCAAAATCATTCAATATTTATCACCTCAATTCCCAATTCAATATCAAAATCATTATTAAATTTATCTTTCATTATTATCTGTGTAGTCTTCAGAATTGCTCGTGGCTCATATTCCCTAAACGTTTCTAATAATTGTGAATTTAGCTTGTTTTCCACAACATTTATATTTTTATCTATCAAGTCGCTGTCAAAGCTAAAATCACGGTTAAGCGGCTGTTCTTCCTTGCAGACTCTTAAGAGCATTCCGACATTTGTTATAACTTCCTCAACATAATTTTTTGGAGCATAATTTATTTCCTGATTAGATGAAACATATATCATTATTTACCTCCAATCTGATTCCTTAAAAAATTCATTAGTATTTCTCTATCTGTTTTATCAAAATTTTTAGCATAATCAATCATTTCATTAACTTTATCCGCCGTAATCATTCCAGCTCTCACTAAATTCATCAGTTCATCAATTTTTGCATCCTTTTTGATTTTTTCGAGCTGACTTAGTATTTCTTTTTTCTTATTCTCTGCAATTTCAATAGCTTTATCCACTTTTTCAAGTACACCATCTACTTTATTTTTTACTTTTTCGGCAAATTCCTGTAATTTTGTTTTCTGCTCAATCTCAACATTTGCAGTTTCTGCTTCCGCAAGTTTTTCCTGCTCTTTTTTTTGAACTTTTAACTGCTCTATTATCTGATTATATTTTCTAGGATTATCTATGTACTCTTTTAACGTTAGTTCCAAATTTATAAAATCAAAATTGGAAGTTTCTTTATTAAAGTAGGAGCTTTTCTCACTCATATCTGTTATTAAGAACGGAAAGGCTCCAAATGTTTCGCCTCCGAGCGTTAAATAGTCATACTCTCCGAATTCCCACATAGTCTTTATTTTGTCCAGTTCTTCTGCCGGTGATGAATCGGATAATAACGATGAGACCAGAGAAATACTAAAACTTACTTCCGTTAATTCCCTTCCCTGATGTCTTAGCATGCCAGGACCGTATATTGCTGTATGTTCAGATATTTTAGATTTATACGACCTGTTTATCACATCGTTAATTGAAAATACTTTTTTATCAGATACTTCAAATATTATATCTCCAAGACTTCCTATCATTGCGGACCTCCAGTCATATCGCCACCAGCAGTAACTCCATCGTGTTTATGTGTGTTAAGATTAATGCTTCCGCCAGTTTTTGTAGTGCCGCTGATTTCCAAATCTCCGTTAATCACGACTTTTTCAATATTCAAAGTCAACGTGTTTTTATCATAGCTCCAGCTTCCACCATCAGAAAAAGTCCTTTTCACTTCAGTTTTACTTCCAGAACTCCCACGCATAGGACAGCCAAGCACTACTCCCTGTTCAGGCATTTCTGAAAAGAATAGGCAATAGACAGTTTGTCCCACTTCAAGCATATAATTATCGCTATGACTTTCTGAAAATGGAACTAATAAATTGAGCCAGTCTGTTGTTTTATCGTCATCGCCTTTTAATAGTACTCTTACTTTTCCAGTTTTTGAATCTATCGCACTCACTTCTCCTGCTTTTAATGTTTCAATCAATTTAACCACCTGCCTTATCACTTTTTTTGTAACAAAAAAATCACAATCAAATTAATGACTGTGATTTTAAATATTTTTAAAAAACTACTCTATTTCCAATTCTTTTTCCAAGGCTTCTTGCAACACTTTTGAAAAATTTATATTATATCTTTTGGCTGTTTCATTAAGCCAGCTTGGTATAGTTACATTTTTTCTAACCGTTGTTTTTTGTGTTTCTTTAACATATTTCAGTAAATCTAATCCAACTAAAGTTGTGTATGAATTTTTTACAACTTCTTCTATTTCTTTCTTTTCTGTATCTTTATCGTATAATGTTTCAAAATAGGCTCTTATATCTATTTTTTCAATTTCTGTTGCTTTTGGAAGTTCTTTTTTTTCTAAAAAATCTTTCATTAATACCGTACCTATATAGTCTGTTGCCATATAGTAGGCATCTTCTAAATCGCTGCCACATGTCGCACCGCCTAAATCAGGAAAATGAACGCTATAGCCTTCTTTTTCTTTAGAAAAAATGCTTGGGTACACTACATACATAATTATCCTCCTATTTTTGAAATGGGGAACAGGATTTATTTCAATCCTGCTTGTCTTAATATCGCTCTTTCGAGATTCTTATTAAGTTCCCCACTATGACAAGGCACTTCGGTTACCTTACCGGTATCGAAATTCTTAAATCTTTTATGAGAGCCTTTTCCACCTTTTATTTCGGTGAAACCGTTTCTCTTTAAAAATCTAATCATTTCTTTTGAATTCATTGGCATCCTAATCACCTCGAACATATTATACATCAAAATACGTATAAAGTCAATGGATTTTTTAAATTTTTATCACAGTTATTATATTTAGTTGTCATTGTCCGTCATTTCTCTTGACATTTTTATAAAATATGATACAATTATGTTGTAATGATTAATAAAACTTCCAGTTAAGCCCTTTGTTAGCTAGGGCTTTTTTTATTTATCTTTCTTTTTGTGTTCTATGTATCTTAATACCCAATGAATACCAATTACAATTAATACCAAAATATCTAATATCATTTCAAATTTTTTCATTTTACTTTTTCTTCCTTTTTTTAGTTTTTTGTCTTTTGTTGTAATATTTTAGAACTTCTAAAATTATTTCTAAAACTAATGTAATGATTTTTATAAAACTTTCTAAATCCATTCCGCTCCTTTCCAATCATTACATAATAATTGTATATAATTTTATATTAACATTGTCCTGAATTATTTTATTTCTTTTTACCAGATTTTTTACTATTTTTCTTATCTCTAACTTTACCTTTTGTCCTTTTTTTATTACTTTTGCCTTTTCTGCCCTTGCCTTTAGATTTAGCTTGCTTTTCAGCTTCTTTTTTTCTTTGCTCCTCTTTTGTTTGTTCAATTGCATTTTGTT